>CAXTFP010000389.1:0-3880 GCA_964243135.1 uncultured Lichenihabitans sp. | reverse complement strand
GGTGGCCGGCGGCGAAGCCGCGAAGGCCGGATGAGGGGAGATCCTCCCCCACCGTCCCGCATCCCCCCTCATCCGCCTTCGCTGCGCTCAGGCACCTTCTCCCCTCAGGGGCGAAGGGCACTCACGCCCGCGGTCGCGGTGCGGAAAGGCCGTTACGCCACGCGGCGCAGCTTCGGCTCGCCGATGAGCGCCCGCTCGGTGGCGCCGAGGTACCAGTCGACGAACTGCATCACGCCCGACTCGTGCTCGGTCGAATAGGGGCCGGGCTCGTAGGCGGGCGACAGGATCCCGCGCTGGTTCTCCTCCACCACGCGCCGGTCCTGGTCGTTGGTGGCGAGCCACACCGTGGTGAGCTCGTCGAGGTCGTAGTCCACGCCCTCGACCGCATCCTTGTTGACGAGCCACTTGGTCGTCACCTGCGTCTGGGTGGGGCCGATCGGCAGCACGCGGAATGAGGTACACACGTCCCCGAGCACGTGGTTCCAGGTCGAGGGGTAGTGGAACAGCAGCAGCGTGCCGATCAGCGGCTCGGTGACGGCCGGCGTCAGCGGCCGCTTCACGGCGCGGCCGCCGTGCATCGTGTAGCTTTCCACCCCCTCGATCAGCGGCGCGCGGGTGATGCGGTACTGCCCGCTGTCGGCGATGCGGAAGGTCGAGGGCAGGCCCACGCCCTCGCAGCGGCCCCAATGGGCCACCATGGCGGGGTCGCCCATCACGGCGTCGATGCCCGTGGCGGTCGGCGCTTCGGGGAAGGTGCGGCACAGCTCGGGGTGGTTGGCCGCGCAGTGGGAACACTCGCGGTTGTTCTCCCACACGAGCTTCCAGTTGCCGTTCTCGACGATGGTGGAGGAGAAGGCCACCTTCGTGTTGTCGATGTCGTGGGGCGCGAGATAGGGCGCCACCGTGGCGCGGAACGGCTCCCAGGCCGGGGCCTCGGCGGCCACGCAGACGAAGATGTAGCCGCCGACGCTGCGGCAGTGGACGGTCTTCAGCCCGAACTGGGAGCGGTCGACGTCGGCGTCCATGTGCCGGGCGCGGGCGAGGCTGCCGTCGAGGTCATAGGACCACTGGTGATAGGGGCACACCAGCCGCCGGGCCTTGCCGTGGTCGGCCGTGCAGACGCGCGAGCCGCGGTGGCGGCAGGAATTGTGGAAGGCGCGGATCTCGCGATCCTGGCCCCGCACCACCACCACGGGATAATCGCCGATCTGCAGCGTGAAGAACGCGCCCGGCTCCGCGATCTCGCAGTCGTGGCCGGCGAAGAGCCAGTCGCGATAGTAGATGTTGTCGAGGTCGAGCCGGTAGAACTCGGGGTCGCAGTAGAAGGCGCGCGGCAGCGAGAAGCCGGGGCGCCGCGCCTTCATCTGGGCCAGCATGGTGTCTTGGGGGCTCATGGACGATCCATGACGGGCCCGCCGTCGCGGCGGCGGGCGTGTTGAGGGTGGCGGAACGCTACCACGCGGTGCGGCCGGCGCGCGCCTCCAGCCGCGCCATTCTGGCCCGCGCGCGACAGCTGGTCCGCGGCGCGACATTCGGCTGAACCCCGCGGCCCCGGGGATCGTTGTCGCCGGGCCGCCCAACCGGCGCCCATGCCCCATCCGAGGATCCGCCAGCATGACCACACGGCCGACATCGCGCCGCTTCCCCATGGGGGCCGAACTCCTCGCGGGCGGCGCCTCGTTCCGCGTCTGGGCGCCCGACCACGCGGCCGTCACCCTCGTGCTGGAGGACGGCGTCGACCACGCGCTGGAGCCCGAGGCCGACGGCTATCACGCGGCCCTGGTGCCCGGCGTCGAGGCCGGTGCCCTCTATCACTATCGGCTCGGCGATGACGCCACGCTCTACCCCGACCCGGCCTCGCGCTCGCAGCCCGAGCGGCCCATGGGGGCCTCGCAGGTGGTCGACCCGCAGGCCTTCGCCTGGACGGACGGCGCCTGGCCCGGCCTGACCATCGCGGGCCAAGTGCTCTACGAGATGCATGTCGGGACCTTCACGCCCGAGGGCACCTGGGCGGCGGCGGCCGGCAAGCTGCCGTTCCTGAAAGAGCTCGGCGTCACGGTGGTCAACATGATGCCGGTCAACGAGTTTCCCGGCCGCTTCGGCTGGGGCTACGACGGCGTCGACCTGTTCGCCCCCACCCACCTCTATGGACGGCCGGACGACCTGCGGGCCTTCATCGACCGCGCCCACGCGCTGGGGCTCGGCGTGATCCTCGACGTCGTCTACAACCACATCGGCCCGGACGGGAATTTCCTCAAGGCCTTCGGTCGCGACTACTTCACGGACCGCCACTCGACCGACTGGGGCGAGGCGCTGAACTACGACGGCCCGAACTCGGTCGGCATGCGCGACCTCGCCATCTCCAACGCCGCCTACTGGATCGCCGAGTTCCACTTCGACGGGCTGCGCCTCGACGCGACGCAGAACATCTACGACGACGGCCCCGACAACGTCGTGGCGGCGCTGGGCCGGGCGGCGCGGGCCGCCGCGGGGGAGCGCGACATCATCCTCATCGCCGAGAACGAGCCGCAGGACTCCGATCTCGTCCGCCCGGCCTCGGAGGGCGGCCGCGGCCTCGACGGCGTGTGGAACGACGACCTCCACCATTCCGCCATGGTGGCCGCGACCGGCCGCAACGAGTTCTATTA
Organism: uncultured Lichenihabitans sp.; assembly: GCA_964243135.1. GTDB lineage: Bacteria > Pseudomonadota > Alphaproteobacteria > Rhizobiales > Beijerinckiaceae > Lichenihabitans. The sequence goes on along the minus strand of CAXTFP010000389.1, from coordinate 1,232 downwards.
CCAGGACTTCGAGGGCACGCCGCAGGAGTTCATCTCGGCGGCGAAATACGGCTACCTGTTCCAGGGACAGACCTACGCGTCCTCGAACGAGCCGCGCGGCGTGCTGGCGCTCGACCTCATGCCCGACGCCTTCGTGACCTTCGTGCAGAACCACGATCAGGTGGCGAATTCCGCCCGCGGCTGGCGGCTGCACCAGCTCACGAGCCACCCCCGCGCGCGGGCCATCACGGCGCTGTCGCTGCTGATGCCCGGCACGCCGATGCTGTTCCAGGGCCAGGAGTTCTGGTCCTCGGCGCCGTTCCTCTACTTCGCCGACCACCGGCCGGAGCTGGCGAAGCTCGTGCGCCGCGGGCGGCACGACTACATGGCGAACTTCCCGAGCCTCGCGACCGCGTCCGGTCAGAAGCAGCTCGTCGACCCCGAGGCCGAGAGCACCTTCGAGGCCTGCAAGCTCGACTGGCGCGAGGCGGAGTCCAACGCCCCGATCGTGGCCATGCACCGCGACCTCCTGGCCCTGCGCCGCACCGACCCCGCTTTCCGCTCCCACCGCCGCCCGACGGCGGACGGCGCCATCCTCGGGCCGGACGCCTTCGTGCTGCGCTTCTTCGAGGCGGGCGGCGCGGACCGGCTGCTCATCGTCAACCTCGGCCGGGCCATCGACCGGAAGAGCTTCGCCGAGCCCCTGGTGGCGCCCCCGCGCGGCCGGCGCTGGGCGGTGCTGTGGTCGAGCGAGGAGCCCGACTACGGCGGCACCGGCACGGCCGAGTTCGAGACCGCCAAGGGATGGCACCTGCCGGCCAACACGGCCCTGGTGCTCGGGGGGCGGTAGCGGCCGCAGAGCCCGCGGTTCGTGCCGATCCTCGCCGCGCTGCCGGGCTGGCGCGGTCCGGCGGGTTCTCGCCGCTGGCAGAGCACCACCCCGGCGAGGACCTTGCACTTCATCGCGAACCTGCGCCATTCACGGATCGGCGCGTCGGCCCGAAACGCTTCGCCGGGCCACCCGTCCTGCGCCAGGACGTCGGCGGGGCCGCCGCGCCCCGACCGCGATCCTCCACCGGATGCTCGATCTCCCAGGAGGCAGGTTCTTCAGGATCTCGACCGGCGGCGGGCGGAGGCGGCGGCCGGCGGGGGCGAGCGGCGGGGCGCGGCCCAGCACGCCAAGGGGAAGGTCCCGGCCCGCGGGGGCACCGAGCCCCTCCAGGGCCCCCGGTCCTTCCAAGAAGAGGACACCC
>CAXTFP010000388.1:0-3914 GCA_964243135.1 uncultured Lichenihabitans sp. | reverse complement strand
GGCCTCGCCCGCGCCGGCCTCGCCCGCGTCGGCGACCTGCTCCTGCGCCCGCGGGCCCCGATCGAGGCGCGGTTCGGCGCGGGCGTGCGGGCGCGGCTCGACGGGCTGATGGGCCGCGTCGAGACGCCGATCACCCCGCACTTTCCGGCGCCGCGCTGCGTGGCGGAACGGCGCTTCGCCAGTGGCCTCGCCCAGGCCGAGCAGATCGAAGCGGCGCTGCTGCCGCTGTGCCGGCACCTGTGCGCCTCCCTGGCGCGGCGCGGCCAGGGCGCGCGGCGGGTTGAGGCCACTTTCTTCCGGGTCGACGGCGCCGTGAAACGCCTCGGCATCGGCACGAGCCGCCCGTCGCGCGAGCCGGAGCGGCTGATGGCGCTGCTGCGCGAGAAGCTGGCCGCCATCGGCGAGCACGGGCTCGACACGGGCTACGGCTTCGACCTGATCCGCCTCAGCGTGGCCGAAGCCGAGCGGCTGGACGACCGGCAGGAGGTGCTGGCCGAGGACGACCCGGCGCGGGCGCTGGGCGACGCCATGGCGGAGCTCGCCGACCGGCTCGGGGCGCGGCTCGGGCTGCAGCGCGTGCTCCGCCTCGCCCCGCACGACGCGCACCTGCCCGAATGCGCCGTCGTGGCGCTGCCGGCCGCGCGGGCGGCCCCGCCGAGCGCCGGAGGTCCGGCACCGGACCTCGACGCCCTGCCCTGCCGGCCGATCCGCCTCTTCGATCCCCCCGAGCCGATCGACACGATCGCGTCCGTGCCCGACGGCCCGCCCGTGCGGTTCCGCTGGCGCCGCGCGGTCCACGAGGTCGCGGCCATCGAGGGCCCGGAGCGGATCGCCCCCGCGTGGTGGAACAGCGAGGCCGAGCTCACGCGCGACTATTTCCGCGCCGAGGATCGCGACGGTCGCCGCTTCTGGCTCTACCGCGAGGGCCTGTTCGGCCTCGAGACCGCGACGCCGCGCTGGTTCCTGCACGGGCTGTTCGGGTGATGCGGACCGCCGTCCCTTGACCCGCTTCGCCGAACTCGCCGTCACCACCAATTTCTCGTTCCTGCGCGGCGCTTCCCATCCCGAGGAGCTGGTGGCCCAGGCCCATGCCATCGGCCTCGCCGGCCTCGGGATCGCCGACCGCAACTCGCTGGCGGGCGTCGTGCGGGCCTACAGCTACGCGCGCGACCGTCTGCCGGCCGGGGCCGACTTCCGCGTCGCCGTGGGGGCGCGGCTCGTCTTCGCCGACGGCACGCCCGACATCCTGGCCTATCCGCGCGACCGCGACAGCTACGGGCGGCTGACGCGCCTCCTCACCGTCGGCAACCTGCGCGCCGAGAAGGGCCGCTGCCGGCTCGTCCTGCCGGACCTCCTCGCCGGCGCCGACGGGCTGCAACTGATCCTGTGCGAGAGCTGCACCGGGGAAGCCGCGCCCTGCCCGGCCCCGGACTGGCCGGAGCTGGTGGCGCGCCTGCGCGAAGCCGCGCCGGACCGGCTGTGGCTCGCTGCGACCCAGCTCTACGGCGAAGGGCAGCGGCGGCGGCTGGCGGAGCGCGCCGAGCTCGCCCGGCGCACCGGCACGCCGCTCCTCGCCACGAACGACGCGCTGATGCACCACCCCGACCGGCGACCGCTCGCCGACGTGCTGGCCTGCATCCGCGAGAAGGTGACGCTCGACGCGGCCGGCCGGCGGCTCGACGCCAACGCCGAGCGCCACCTGAAGCCCGGACCCGAGATGGCGCGGCTCTTCGCCGAGGCGCCCGAAGCCGTGCCCGAAACGCTGCGCTTCCTCGACGGCCTGTCCTTCTCGCTGTCCCAGCTCAAGTACAACTACCCCGACGAGCTGCGCGAGGGCCACGCCACCGAGCAGGAGGCGCTGGCGGCGCTGGCCGAGGAGGGCCTGGCCTGGCGCTACCCGCTCGGGGCGGAGCCGAAGGTCCGCGCCGCCCTCGACCGCGAGCTCGCGATCGTGGCCCAGCTCGAATACGCGGCCTATTTCCTCACCGTGCAGGAGATCGTGCGCTACGCCCGGTCGGAGGGGATCCTGTGCCAGGGGCGCGGCTCGGCGGCCAATTCCGTGCTGTGCTACGCGCTCGGCATCACGTCGGTGGATCCCGTCCACCACGACCTCCTGTTCGAGCGCTTCATCTCGGCGGACCGGCGCGAGCCGCCCGACATCGACGTCGACTTCGAGCACGAGCGGCGCGAGGCCGTGATCCAGCACATCTACAGCCGCTACGGGCGGGAGCGCGCCGGGCTCGCGGCCAGCGTCGTCACCTACCGGACGCGCTCGGCCATCCGCGAGGTCGGCCGCGCCTTCGGCCTGTCGGACGACACGCTGTCGGCGCTGACCGGCACGGTCTGGGGCTACTGGTCCCGGGGCGTTGACCCCGAGGAGACGCGCCGCATCGGCCTCGACCCGACGGAGCGGCGGCTGAGCCTCGTGCTGAAGCTCGCCGACGAGCTCGCGGGCTTCCCGCGCCACCTGTCGCAGCACACCGGCGGCGTCGTCATCACGCGCTCGCGCCTCGACGACGCCGTGCCGATCATGAACGCCGCCATGGCGGGCCGCACCACGGTGGAAAGGGACAACGCCGACCTCGACGAGGTCGGCATGCTGAAGATCGACGTGCTGGGGCTGGGCATCCTGTCGGCGCTGAAGCGCGGCTTCGACCTCCTGGAGCGCCATTACGGCGAGGCCTACGCGCTCGCCACCCTGCCGGGCGAGGAGGAGGCCGTCTACCGCATGATTTCCCGGGCCGACACGGTAGGGGTGTTCCAGATCGAGAGCCGGGCGCAGATGTCCATGCTGCCGCGGCTGAGGCCGAAGAAGTTCTACGACCTCGTGGTCGAGGTGGCGATCGTGCGGCCCGGCCCCATCCAGGGGGACATGGTGCATCCCTACCTGCGCCGGCGAGAGGAGCGCGAGGACATCACCTATCCGTCGCCCGAACTCGAAGCCGTGCTCGGCAAGACGCTCGGCGTGCCGCTGTTCCAGGAACAGGCCATGCGGATCGCCATCGTGGCGGGCGGCTTCTCACCGGGCGAGGCCGACCAGCTTCGACGCGCCATGGCGACCTTCAAGAAGGTCGAGCTGATCGGCACCTTCAAGGACAAGATGATCGAGGGCATGGTGGGGAACGGCTACGACCGGGGCTTCGCCGAGCTCTGCTTCCGGCAGATCGAGGGCTTCGGCACCTACGGCTTCCCCGAAAGCCACGCCGCCTCCTTCGCGCTGCTGGTCTACGCCTCCGCCTGGATGAAGTGCCGCTACCCGGACGTGTTCTGCTGCGCGCTGCTGAACAGCCAGCCGATGGGCTTCTACGCCCCGGCCCAGCTCGTCGGCGACGCCCGCGACCACGGGGTCGCGGTGCACGAGGTGGACGTCAACTTTTCCGATTGGGACCACGCGCTGGTGCCGCTGTCCACCCAGCGGGACGGGACGGGGTCGCGCCTGCATCCGAACCACGCGGGGATGCGCGACGACATCCTGGGCGACCGTGCGATCCGGCTCGGCCTCCGGCAGGTGAAGGGGCTGCGGGGGGCCGACATGGAGCGGCTGGTCGCCCGGCGCGGCGCCGGCTACGATTCCGTGCGCGACCTGTGGCTGCGGGCGGAGCTGCCGCCCCCCGTGCTGGAGGTGCTGGCCGAGGCCGACGCCTTCCGCTCGATCGGGCTCGACCGGCGCGATGCGCTCTGGGCCGTGCGCGGCCTCGCCCGCGCCGGCGACCGGGACGCCCTGCCGCTCTTCGCGCGCGCGGTCCGGGACGGCGACCCGACCAGACGGCGCCCGGCTGGCTCTGGCCGGGATCGCCGAGACGGGCCGTGACGCGCTGGCTGCGATGCGGCGGATGCTCGCGGTGCTCCGCCAGGAAGGCCCGGTCCGCCCGCGTGATCACACCGGGGGAACCGGCGGTGCCGCGCCGGGACGC
>CAXTFP010000387.1:0-3936 GCA_964243135.1 uncultured Lichenihabitans sp. | reverse complement strand
AGCCCAAACCACTTGTCCTTGACCTGTTCGAAGTGGACAGTCGGATTGTAGGGCTGAAGCTTCAGATTCAGGATAGATGCCGACAGCCGGCCGCAGGACGCCAGGATCGCGTAGGTGGCGACGACGCGGTCGCGCTGGGCGCCGACGAGTTGCACGCGGGCGTTCAGCAGCGTCTGCTGGGCGTTCAGCACGTCCAGCGTGGTCCTCTGCCCGACGCGCGCCTCCTCGCGCGTGCCGTTGAGGGCGATCTCTGCGGCGTTGACCTGCGCCTGATCGGCCTGCACGGCCGCCTTGGACGACACCAGCAGGCCCCAGGCCGAGATCACTGCAGCGCGGACGTTGTCGCGCGACACGTCCACCTGGAACTCGGCCGTGCCGAGCTGCTCTTTGGCCTGACGGATCGACGCGTATTCGGATCCCCCCTCGTAGATCGGCACCGACAGCGAACCCACGATCGAGGCATCGAAGACCTGCGAGCCGCCGACGCTGCTGATGTCGTAGCGCTGCTGCGCGGATCCGTTCAGGCTGAGCGTCGGGTAGAGCGCGCCCTCGGCGATCTTGACCTGGAGTTCCGCGACGTCGACGGCATGCAGCGCAGCCTGGATGGACGGATGCTCGATCTGGGACACCGCGATGGCATTCTCCAGCGATCCGGGGATGCCGCGGTCGAGCGGGCGGGCGGGCTCCAGGCGGGTCGGCTGCTCGCCGATCACCTGGCGGAAGCTGGCGATGGAGTTTTGCAACTGCGACTGCGCGGCAAAGTAGTCGGCGCGGGAGCCCGCCACGCTGGCCTCGGCCTGCGCCACGTCGGTGCGCGTCACTTCGCCGACCTTGAAGCGGTCCTGCGTCTGGCGGAGCTGCTCCTCCAACACCTTGATGTTGCTGTTGTGAAGATCGAGGATCGCGGTGTCGCGCAGCACGTCCATGTAGGATTGGGCGCCGCTCTGCAGTACGCTCTGCTCGACGTTGCGCAGCGTTTCGCGGCTGCCGTAGACGTTGGATTCGGCGGAGCGGATGTTGTTGGTGGTGCGCAGCCCGTCGAACAGGGTCTGCGTCACCTGGATGCCGGCGCCGCGGGGGATGACGGTGCTGGACGTCGTCGACGAACCGCTCCCGCTCGACACGGCGGCGGAGCCGCCCGAGGTGGTGCCGGTCGTCGTCCCGGTGGTCGTGCCCGTCGTGCCGCCGACGGCGCTGGCGAGGCCCGTCGTCGTCCCGCTCGTGCCCACGGGCTGGACCGCGTTGGTGCCGCCGAGGGTCCCGGTGGTGCTCGTCGTCCCGGTCGTGCCCGTGCTGCCGTTCGAGATGCCCGTGCTGCCGACGCTCGTGCCGGTGCTCCCCGAGCCGGACACGCTGTTGAACTGCTGATATTCCGCACCCACGTCGCCGCTGGCGACCACGCGCGGCATGTATCCCGCGTTGGCGATCGGGATGTTCTCGTCGGCAGCCCGCGTCGTCGAGCGCTGAGCGTTGAGGTTGGGGTTGTTGAAATACGCCTTGGCAAGGGCGTTGGGCAGGTTCTCGGCCGTGGCCGGCACCGTCAGGGCCGACAGGGCGAGGCCGACCGCTGCCACGCCCGTCGTCGCAGCATTCGCCCGAGGGCGAAACCGATCCGGCCCGCGGGACACGACGGCGCTGCTCGGGGCGCTGGAACGACTCATCTTGGGACCTCGACGCCGGTGAAGCCGCGCTCCGACAAGGGCGCGGCCCGATACGCTTCGAACGGATCGCGGCGACTCGCCGGACCCGCTTGAAAGAGGATCATATCGCGTCCCGCCGCCCGATGGACGGTCCCGGCCCGGCGACACCGGACAATTCCGGGATCTGCCGCAAAAATGCGACACAGCCCCGGCGGCAAGGCTCCGAGGGGAATCAGAACACGAAGCCGGCCGTCGCCTGGAACTCGGGCAGCACCGGCACGGTGGCGTCGAAGATGGGGCTCCCGCTGACGTCGCCGCCGGTGGGCCGGTACAGCATCACCCGCCCGGTGCGGCGCCCGTTGTGGACCGTCGAGGTTTCCACGGCCGCGAGCGTGCCGCGCGGTTTCAGCTGCGCGAAGAGCGCGTCGAGGTGGGTCTCGACGCCGCCGAGCACCAGGATGGCGTCGTAGGGCGCGCTGGATGCGTGCCCCTCCACGAGTGGCCCCGTGACCGCGAAGGCGCGGCCGGCGGAGTTCGGCGCCCGAGCGAGGGCCTCGGCGGCGAGCGCCGTGAGCCCTGCATCGGATTCCAGCGTCACGACGCTCGACGCCATCTCGAGCAGCAGGGCCGCGGCGTAGCCCGCCCCACCCGCCACCACGAGGACGTGGGCGTCGGGGGCCGGATCGACGCCCTGCAGCATGCGGGCGAGGTGCATGGGCTGCATCAGCGTGCGGATGGGCTTGCCGGTGTCGCGCGACTTCAGCGTCAGCAGGGCGTCCGAATAGCTGAAGGCGCGCAGCTCCTCGGGCAGGAACAGCTCGCGCTGCGTGAGGTCGAAGGCGCGGATCACGCGCGCATCATGCACGTCGAAGGTCCGGATCTGGCCGTCCACCATGGCGCGCCTCTGCGCCGAAAACACCTGCTCCGTCGATGCGATCCCGCCCTGCATGGAGCCCCGTCCCTCGCTGACACGACCGACCCCCACCCCTGCGCGGGCGCTTCCGGCCGTCGCCCGGCTTATACGGGAGCGCCGCGCGCGCTGTCCATGCGCCCGGGTGCGTCGTGGCACGGGTGCCGCGGGGCGCTGGCGGGGGTACAAGGGCCCCGAGGTCAAGACAGGAGAAGAACGGCCATGGAAGACGCCACCACCGAACACCTCGAACACCGCGAACATGCCGAACACGCGGCGCACAGCGGCGACCCGCTGATCGTCAAGGTGTCGGTCACCATCGCGCTGCTGGCGGTGGTGGCGGCCTCGGTCGGCAGCCTGGAAACGATCGAGAGCGGGGCCGCCCTGTCGAAGAAGAGCGAACCGGTGCTGCTGCAGAATTAAGCCACGGACCGCTGGTCCTACTTCCAGGCGCAGAGCATCGAGAAGAACATGTACGACATCGCCCGCGCCGCCAACCCGGAGCGCGCCGCGGAATACGACGCCAAGGCGCGCGGCTACGAGGGCGACAGGGAGGCCACGCGCGCGGAGGCCAAGGATCTGGCCCACCGCAGCGACACTCTGCTGGAGGAGGGCGAGCGCCGCGAGCACAGGCACCACATCCTCACGGTCGGGGTGACGATGCTGCACGTCGCGATCGCGGGCGCCACCATCGCCATCATCGCCCACGGCCACCGTTGGCCCTGGCACGCCTCCATGGCGCTCGGCGCTCTCGGCGCGGCGGTCGCGGCCTATGCCTATGCCGCGTGAGCGGTCAGCGCCCCGACGTCTTGAGGCGGGCGTTGCACTGACTCCAGTAGTGCGGCCAGGTGAGGCCCGGCGTCTGGGCCACCAGCGTGGCCTTGTTGGCCCTCCACTCGCCGCCGCACTGCTTCTGCCGCTCGTGCATGGCTTCCCGGCCGCCGGTGGCGGCGGGAGCCGGAGTGGCTGCGGGCGCGGACGCCGGCACGGCGGCCGGGGCGGCGGGCGCCGCGGCCGCCGTGCCGGGCTGCGCCTTAAGCCGGGCCGTACACTCCGTCCGGTACTGGTTCCAGTCGGCCCCGTTCAACGTCCCGGCCGCCTTGGCGGCCTGATACTGCTGCCCGCACTGCACCAGCACGGATTCGGCCGCGGCAGCCGGCGAGACGGCGGGGGCGACGAGGCCCGCGAGCGACACCCCCGCCGCGAGCGCGGCGGAGGACAACCGGTGTCGTGCCATGGTGATCCTCCGAGTCGTCATGTGCCCGCCGCGGCGGACGGTGACCGAGGCTGCGCCATGCGCCGTGGCGGCGCAAGCCGTCGAGGCGGGCCATCCAGGGCTCCGAATCCGGGTTAACGCGTTTGATGGGCCATGGCGGCGCTGAGATA
>CAXTFP010000386.1:0-3948 GCA_964243135.1 uncultured Lichenihabitans sp. | reverse complement strand
CCGGCGACCTCCACCGCATGCCGGCGCTGGCCGCGACGCTGCGGGCGGTGGGGCGCGAAGGGCGGGCGGGCTTCTACGCGGGCCCGGTCGCCGCGGGGATCGTAGAAAAGCTCCGCGCGCTCGGCGGCCTGCACGCGGCCGAGGACTTCGACGCGCAGTGCGCGACGCCCGTCGTGCCGATCTCCACCCGCTTCCGTGGCCACGACGTCTACGAATGCCCGCCCAACGGCCAGGGGCTCATCGCCCTGATGATGCTGCGCCTGGCCGAGACGCTCGACTTCGCGCGCGCCTCCGAGGCCGACCGCATCCACCTCCTGGCCGAGATCACCAAGGCGGCCTACCACGCGCGCGACGCCCATCTCGCAGACCCGCTCCACGGCGAGGTGGCGGTCGACCATTTCCTGTCCGACGACTGGACGCGGCGCATCCTGCCGCAGATCGATCGGGGGAAGGCGAAGCCGCCCCTGTTCTGGGACGGCGTGCCCCACCGGGACACGGTGTGCCTGTCGGTGGTGGACCGGGACCGCAACTGCGTGTCGCTCATCAACTCGGTCTTCAACAGCTTCGGCAGCGGCATCTACGTGCCGGGAAGCGGCATCCTGCTGCACAACCGCGGCCTGTCGTTCCGCTTCGCGCCGGGCCACCCCAACAGCATCGCGCCCGGCAAGCGGCCGCTGCATACGATCATCCCGGGCCTCGTGTGCCGCGACGGGCGACCCGTAATGCCTTTCGGCGTGATGGGCGGCCACTTCCAGGCGACCGGCCACGTCAACTTCCTCAGCAACGTCTTCGACCGCGGCCTTGACGTGCAGGAGGCCTGCGACGCGCCGCGCTCCTTCGCCACCGAGGGCGTGCTGCAGGTGGAGCCGACGGTGGGGCCCGATGTGCTCGACGAGTTGCGCGCCCGCGGCCACGCCATCGAGGTGCAGAGCTCGCCGATCGGCGGCTGCCAGGCCATCCTGGTGGACGAGGCGCGCGGCGTGCTGATGGGTGCCTCCGACCACCGCAAGGACGGCATGGCGCTGGGCTACTGACGGGCCCTCGCGCGTATCATGCCGTGGCCGACGCATGCCGGCTCTCGGACGTGAGCCTGTTCAAAGGCTCCAGGCGAAGATCCATCGGCTGCCCTTGCGGCTCCCACGGATCGCGCCGGCGCCGTCGAGCTGCCCGGCCCCTCCCCCTTTGTCTCGGCGAGCGGATCGAACTCCGAGCGGGTGATCGCAGTTGGCCCGGATCGTCGGTACGAAATCGGACACTGACGGCTGAGGGCGTCGCGTGCTCCCCCGACCGGCGAAGGGCCAGCATGCCTCGTTACCTCTTCCAAGTTCATGACGGACATGAGACGCCCGACGTCGAGGGCCTGGATCTGCCGAACATCGAAGCCGCCCGGATCGAAGCCATTCACCTCGCCGGAGACCTCCTCCGGCAATGTGCCGCGCGCTTCACGCCCGGCGCGGACTGGCGCGTGAGCGTCATGGATCCGACGGGCCTGATTCTGCTCACGCTCGACGTGGCCCTGTCGCATTCGGCAGCGATCGGCTCGAATCTCTCGTCCTGCTGACCGTCGCGGCGCATCGGCGCGACGGCGACCTCCGTTTTCCATCCCCGGCCGTAACTCTGACCATCCTGCGTCGTAGACCAGCCGAAATCTCGCTCACGCCGATGCAGGGAGGCGTCGTTGCCGCGTTTCTATTTCGATACCTGCGACGGTGAGCGGCGGGTCCGCGACGAGCTGGGGATCGATCTCGCCAGCCGGGACGATATCCCCGCGGAGACCGCCGCGCTCCTCGTGGGGCTCGGACAGGACGAGATGCTGAACGGGCGTCCGAAGACCTTCACGGTCAAGGTGTGGGACCACGAGGGTGCGCTGCTGTACCGAGGCACGGCCATCCTCGACATCCAGGCCCTGCCGCGCGCGAAGACCCACGTAGGTGATTGAGGCTGAGCCCGCGACGAGCCCATGCTGTGTCAAAGCTCCCCGGATCGGGGGGACCGACCGGGTTGAGAGACCTCGCATGCCGTTGTTGTTCTTCGATGTCTGCGACAACGGCACCCTCGAACGCGACGAGTTCGGCGTCGAGCTGGACAGCCTGGACGGGGCGCGGGATCAGGCCGTCGCGCTCCTGCCCGAGATCGCCCGGGAGGGAGTCGCGAATGGCGAACACCGGATCATCACCGCGACGGTGAGATGCCAGCGGGGACACGTCCGGTACCGCGCCAGCCTGACGATCGACGGCGGCTGGGTCGCGCCGGCCGGTGAGGCGACCCCACGGGTCGTGAAAGCCGTCGACGGGTCCGGCTCCGTCGGTCAGCCGCGCTCCGTCATGACCACGAAGGCGTGACGCCCCGATCCCACATCGAGCGCGGCGCAGCGCGTCCCGTTGTGGCGCTCGACGCGGTCGGGCTCCGCCGGCGCGCCGTCGCGGAGGAGATGCGCCCCGTCCGGCAGGGGCAGCAGCACCTGACCATCCGTGTTGGCCGGGAGTTCGACGTCGAACTCCGTTCGGCCGAGCGCCTGCCGCCACGCGGAGCGGATCCAGCCGCGCGGCGACCGGTAAGCGGCGCGGCACCACGCGACGCCGGGGCCCGGCACCGGGGCGATCCGCAGGTGGGCGAAGGCCGCGCCGTCCCCCGCATCCGCGATCCCCGCCATGTCGGCCATCATCCATTCGCCGACCGAACCCAGGGCATAGTGGTTGAAGCTGTTCATGCGGGGCGACTGGAACCCGTGCTCGGCCGTCCACCCGTCCCATCGTTCCCACACGGTCGTGGCGCCCTGGTTCAGCGGATAGAACCAGGATGGATGAGTCTCGTTCAGCAGCAGCCTGTAGGCGAGCTCCGCGTGGCCGTGCCGCGTCAGCACGGGCAGGAGCAGGCGCACGCCGAGGAAACCCGTGGCGAGGTGGGTGCCGCGCCGCTCGATGTTGGCCACGAGGTGACGCACCCCCGCCGCGACGAGCTCCTCCGGCATCAGCCCGATCGACAGTGCCAGGAGATAGGCCGTCTGGGTGTCGCCCTCCAGCCGGCCCGCCGGGGTCACGAAGGCCGTCCGGAAGGCCGCCCGGATCTCGGCGAAGAGCCCGCCGTAGCGCGCGGCATCGGCTTCCTCCCCCAGTGCCGCGGCCGCCTCGACCATGAGGGCCGCCACCCAGGCGTGGTAGGCCGTGGCGACCAGCGGCTTCGACGTGGTCTCGCCGGCCGACAGCCAGTCGCCGAAGTTCCAGCCGACCTTCCTCGTTCGGATGCGATCCGGGTTCTGGCGGGTGACGAGGTCGGTCCAGGCCCGCATGGCGGGATAGCAGCGCTCCAAGAGACGCCGGTCGCCGTAGCGGCGGTACAGCGTCACGGGCACGATCACGCCGGCGTCGCCCCAGGCCGGCGCGCCGTCGGGGCCATGCGGCCCCCGCGGCGCCACGTCCGGGAAGGCGCCCTCGGGCGACTGCGCGTCGAGCACGTCGTCGATCCACTTGGCCATGAAGGCCTGGACGTCGGCGTTGTAGGCGGCGGTCGGCAGGAACACCTGGGCGTCGGCCGTCCAGCCGAGCCGCTCGTCGCGCTGCGGGCAGTCGGTCGGCACCGACAGGAAGTTGCCGCGCTGGCTCCACAGCACGTTGGCGCGCAGCCGGTCGAGCCGCGGGTGCGACGTTTCCCACTCGGCCGTCTCGACGAGGTCGCTCCCCATCACCTCGCCGACGACGCTCTCCGGCGCCGGGGCCGCGTCGAGCCCCGCCACGCCGACGTAGCGGAAGCCGTGCAGGGTGAAGAGCGGCGCCCAGCCCTCCTCGGCGGAGCCGGCCGACACGTAGCGGTCCGTCGCCTCGGCGGTGCGCAGGTTCGCGACGTAGAGCGAGCCGTCCGGGTTCAGCACCTCGGCGTGGCGCAGGATCACGGCGCGGCCGGGCGGGAGCGCGGGCAGCGCGATCCGCACCCGCCCCACCATGTTCTGCC
>CAXTFP010000385.1:0-3961 GCA_964243135.1 uncultured Lichenihabitans sp. | reverse complement strand
TTTATCAGTGGCCCGGATGGATTGCGTCGTTGAGGTAGACGCAAGTCAGGATGGCAAACACGTAAGCCTGCAGGAATGCCACGAGCAGCTCGAAGGCGGTCAGCAGGATGATGCCGATGAGGGGAAGGGGCGCGATCAGCGCCGCGGCGGTGCCGGAGCCGAGCAGCAGCACCACGAAGCCGCCGAACACCTTCAGCGTGATGTGGCCGGCCAGCATGTTGGCGAAGAGGCGCACGCTGAGCGAGATCGGCCGCGACAGGAACGAGATGACCTCGATCAGCACGATGAAGGGCAGGATGACCGGCGACACGCCCGAGGGTGCGAACAGGTTGAGGAAGTGGGCGCCGTGCTTGACGAGCCCGTAGACGATGACGATGCCCATCACCAGCGCGGCCAGCGCGAAGGTGACGATGATCTGGCTCGTCACCGTATAGGAGAAGGGCAGGAGGCCGAGCAGGTTGGCGAAGAGCACGAACATGAACAGGCTGAACACGAAGGGGAAGAAGCGCATCCCTTCCTGGCCCGCGGAGCCGCGGACCGTGTCGGCCACGAATTCGTAGCTCATCTCGGCCGCGGCCTGGAGCCGGCCGGGCACCAGCGAGCGCTTGGCCGTGCCCACCACCATGAGCAGCGTCACGAGCCCCAGGATGATCACCATCAGCAGCGACGCGTTGGTGAAGGACACGTCCGTCAGGCCCAGCTTGCCGGACGAGAAGATGGGCTCGACGTTGAACTGCTCGATCGGGTTGATTGCGTTCTCGGCCACGTCCAAACCTCATCGCGCTGGCCCCGTCGGCGGGGCGCCTGCATCCTCGTCGCGGCGGCCCGGGGGCCGCCGCTCGTCACCGCTTCGCGCCGCCGCCCGGCTGCATGGCGATGCGGTACACGTTCCAGAACCCGGCCGCGGTGCCCAGGCCCAGGAACACGATCAGGGCGGCCGGCGAGATGCCGAGCCACCGGTCGATCGCCCATCCGATGAACCCGCCCACCACCACGGCGGCGACGAATTCCGACATGACGCGGAAGCCCAGGCTGACCGCCTGGCCCATGCCGTTCGGGGCCGCCACGCCGCCCGGGGGGGCGCGGTCGTCGGCCGCCTTGCGGTGGCTGGCGAGCGCACCCGACAGGTCCTTCAGCCGCGCCCTCAGGGCCGCGTCGTCGTCCGGTTCGGGGGAGTCCGCCATCGTGATGTCGCGCTCCCCGTCGCGGCCGCCCGGTTCCCGCCCCCGCGCCGTCGGGACATGTTTCATCGCGAAAAGGGCACGGGCGCGCCCCATTCACGTCGAGCGGGTTCATAGAAACCAGCACCGGAAGCGTGTCAAGGATCGCCTGCGCCCGCTTCCGAGGGGCATCGGGACCGGTCCCGATGCCCGCGCCGGGCAGCGGCGTCATCGCAGGGGCGCGACGCCCTACCCCCATGCTAAAGACAGGAGGACGGCGCGCCGGGCCGCGCCGAGGGGTGGAACAGCGAGGGGACACGACATGGCCTCCACAGCCGCGCGCCGCGGTCCGGCGGTTTTCCGGCTCTCCTTCCTACTGTTCCTGGCCTGCGGGCCGGTCGCCCAGGCCGCACCCCTGCGTTCGGCCGTGGTGGCGCTGGCGCTGTGGAGCGACCCCGTGTTCCGCTCCGAGGCGCAGGGCGCCGCGGCCGTGCTGTCGAAGCGCTACGGCGGCGGCGGGCCGGTGATCGTGCGGGCCAACACGGCGCGCGCGCTCGTCAACGGGCCGGACGGGATCGCCGCGGCCCTGAAGGCGGCGGAGCGCGGGGTCGACCCCGGCCGCGACGTGCTGTTCCTGCTGCTCACCTCGCACGGCGCCCCCGACGGCATCGCCGAGCGCGGCGGCGGGCGCGAGGGGCTGGTGCCGCCCGACGCGCTCGGCGCGCTGCTCGCCGCGAGCCCCTTCCGCCACAAGGTGCTGATCGTGTCGGCCTGCTGCGCCGGCACCTACACGGCCCTCGCCGGCCCCGACACGCTGGTGATCACGGCGGCCGACAGCACGCACCCGTCCTTCGGCTGCCAGCCCGAGGCGCGTTGGACCTATTTCGGCGACGCCCTGTTCAATCAGGCGCTGCGCCGCGATCGATCGCTCGGCACGGCCTTCGCGCAGGCCCGCGCCATCGTGGCGGCCCGCGAATCCGCCCAGGGCTTCGCGCCCTCGAACCCGCAGATGGCGGGCGGCTCGGACGTGCTGCCCATCCTGGAGGGCGCGGCCGGGCGATGAGCCGGTTTGCCTTTCATCAACGCCTGGGCACCACTATATAAAGAGAAGGTTCGGACGGGGCATCGCGCGACGCTCCGTCCCTGTCGTTTCCGCGTCCCGCGGGGGCGGCGCGTCCTGCCAGCCCGGCCGCCCTTCGGCGTGCCCGGCGTCGGCCGTCCTGGTCGTAGAGAGTCAAGCCCGATGTCCCAATCGCCCGTCCCGTCGAACCCCGCACCCGAGCTGAACGCCTACGGCGCCGACTCGATCAAGGTGCTGCGCGGCCTCGATGCGGTGCGCAAGCGCCCCGGCATGTATATCGGCGACACGGACGACGGTTCGGGCCTGCACCACATGATCTACGAGGTGGTGGACAACGCCATCGACGAGGCGCTGGCGGGCCACGCCACGCTGGTCACCGTGACGCTCAACGCCGACGGCTCGGTCGGCGTGACGGACAACGGGCGCGGCATCCCCACCGGCATCCACAAGGAGGAGGGCGTGTCGGCCGCCGAGGTCATCATGACCCAGCTTCACGCCGGGGGTAAGTTCGACCAGAACTCCTATAAGGTGTCGGGCGGGCTGCACGGCGTCGGCGTGTCGGTGGTCAACGCGCTGTCGACCAAGCTGGAGCTGCGCATCTGGCGCGACGGGCGGGAGCACGAGATCGTCTTCGCGCACGGCGACGCCGTGTCGCCGCTGCGCATCGTGGGGTCCGCCGGCGAGGACGAGGACGGGCGGCCGAAGCGCGGCACGGCCGTGACCTTCTGGCCCTCGCCCGAAACCTTCACCATGGTGGAATTCGACTACGCCACCGTGGAACACCGGCTGCGCGAGCTGGCCTTCCTCAACTCGGGCGTCCGCATCGTGCTCACCGACGCGCGACGCGCCGAGGTGAAGCGCGAGGAGCTGTTCTACGAGGGAGGCCTCGAAGCCTTCGTGCGCTACCTCGACCGCACCAAGGCGTCGCTGATCACCAAGCCCATCCTGATGCGCGGCGAGAAGGACGGCATGACCGTCGAGGTCGCGCTGTGGTGGAACGACAGCTATCACGAGAACGTGCTGCCCTTCACCAACAACATCCCCCAGCGCGACGGCGGCACCCACCTCGCGGGCTTCCGCGGCGCCCTCACGCGCCAGGTGACGGGCTACGCCGAGCGATCCGGCATCTCCAAGAAGGAGAAGGTCGACGTCACGGGCGACGACTGCCGCGAGGGCCTGACCTGCGTGCTCTCGGTCAAGGTGCCGGACCCGAAGTTCTCCTCCCAGACCAAGGACAAGCTCGTGTCCTCCGAGGTGCGCCCCGTGGTCGAGAGCATCGTCAACGAGACGCTCGGCCGCTGGTTCGAGGAGCACCCGGCCGACGCCAAGACCATCGCGGGCAAGGTGGCCGAGGCCGCGGCCGCGCGCGAGGCCGCCCGCAAGGCGCGCGAGCTGACGCGGCGCAAGGGCGTGCTGGACGTCGCCAACCTGCCCGGCAAGCTGGCCGACTGCCAGGAGCGCGACCCCGCGCTGGCCGAGATCTTCTTGGTCGAGGGCGACTCCGCCGGCGGCTCCGCCAAGCAGGGCCGCAACCGCGAGTTCCAGGCCGTCTTGCCGCTGCGCGGCAAGATCCTCAACGTGGAGCGGGCCCGCTTCGACAAGATGCTGTCGTCCCAGGAGATCGGCACGCTGATCACGGCGCTGGGCACCGGCATCGGCCGCGAGGACTTCAACCCCGACAAGCTGCGCTACCACAAGATCATCATCATGACGGACGCCG
>CAXTFP010000384.1:0-3964 GCA_964243135.1 uncultured Lichenihabitans sp. | reverse complement strand
TGCCGAGCCTGCCGCTCGAACTCTTCATGCTCTACGAGTCGCCCGCGCTCGACGCCCTGAGGCCTTTCCCGCGCGAAGCCTATCTCCGCACGATGCTGGCGGCGATCGAGATGCTGCGGGCCGGCACCACGGCCGTGCAGGACGATGCTTTCTTCGTGCCCCACCCGACGCCCGAGATCGTCGACGCCGTGATGGCGGCCTACCGCGCGTCGGCATCCGCGCCACCGTGGCGCTCGACCAGCCGGAGCTCCCCGAGCTCGACAAGCTGCCGTTCCTGGCCGACCTCCTGCCCTCCGACATGCGGGCGGAGCTCGCCGCACCTCCGACCTTCGATCGGGCCGACCTCCTCGGCGCCGTCCGCCACCTGATCGACACTTGGCACGGCGCGGCCGGGGGGCGCCTCGGGGCCGCGGTGTCGGTGTCGGCCCCCCAGCGCGTCAGCCCGGACTATTTTGCGGAGCTCGACGCCCTGAGCCGGCGGCATGGCCTGCCGCTCTACGCCCACATGCTGGAAACCAAGCTCCAGCGCGTGCTGAAGGACGAGCAGCCCCGCTTCGGCGGGCGCAGCCTCGTGCGCTACACGGCCGACCTCCTCGACGCGGCGCGGCGCCTCGGCGCCGAGATGGTGGGGCACGGCCTCACCAACTCCGACACGCGGGCGGGGCGGGACGAGGCCGACGAGGCCGCCTACCTCAAGGCCGTGGCCGACCGCATCACGGCCCATGAGGGCGCGCCGCCGCGCGGCTGGTCGAGCCCCTGGCTGGCGCAGACGGAGCACACCTTCGACCTCCTGGGCGAGGCGGGCTATTCCTACCTGCTCGACCTCAGGCTCGACGACCAGCCGGTCTGGCTCAGGACGCGCGGCAGACCGCTCCTGGCGCTGCCCTACGGCCTGGAGATCAACGACAGCTCGACCGTCATCGGCCGACAGGCCGGGGCGGACGAGTTCGCCCGGATGATCGTGGACGAGTTCGAGGAGCTGCTGGCCGCCTCCGAGCACCGGCCGCTCGTCATGAGCATCGTGGTGCATTCCTTCATCTCGGGCGCGCCGTTCCGGCTTCGCGCCCTGATGCGCGCGCTGCGCCACATCGCCGAGCGGCGCGAGCGCGTCTGGCTCGCGACGCCCGGCGCCATCGCGGACGTCATCGCGGCCCACCCCGAGCGGGCCGTCTAAGCAGGTTCCGGGAGAGCGGCTCCGCTTTCCCGGACAAAACCTGCGCCAACTCAAAAAGCCAAGCAGGCGGAGCGTGTGACGCCCAACGCAAGCCTGCTTAGGGTCGGCGCGACGCCGTGGGACGTGGCGTTCACCCCGTGGCCGGGAGTGCCGCCACGGCGTGGTGGGGACGCCTCGCGATGGCAAGCGACGAGATCCCGGCCCGCTCGTCCCGGTCAGGGGCGCCGGTCTCCAAGGTCGGAACTGCGCCGCCCGCCGCGGCCGCGCGCAGCTCCCGCCGAGGAGCGTCGAACGGCGGGGCCTAGCCCCGTGACGGCGCATCGCCGGATCGCGGGCCGAAGTTCGCCACGAGCTGATGCCCGCTGCCGGGATAGAGCAGCCTGACCCCTGTGACCCAGTCGTTCGCGACATGGGTGCGCCGCACGATTTCCAGGCAGGCTTCGCCGACCGCGAGCTGCAGGAGCTTGGCATCGGCGGCGCTCGCGTTCACCGCCCTGACGCGGTGGCTCGCGACGGTCCAGGGGATGGTGTCCAGCAGCCAGGCCCCCGGCGCGAGCGCGGCGAAGTCCTGTTCCGCCGCGCCCTCGGCGACTGAAGGGTTGATGATTCGGGTTTCGAGGCAGAAGGGGCGATTGTCCGCCAAGTGCAGTCCTTCCAGCCACAGGACGTCCGCGCTCCCCACGGCGTCGCCGAGGAGCAGCGCGTCCTCCTCCGTGCCGGGCCGCATCCGGCGCTCGATCAGCCGAAAGCCGTGGTCGCGGCCCGACGTGCGCACCTCGTCGCGGATATCGGCGATCGCCATCACCACGGACTGCGCGCGCGGCTGCGCGACCTGCGTGCCGCTCCTCTTGCGCCGGATCAGGAAGCCCTCGCGTGCCAGTTGGGCGAGCGCCTTGTTCATGGTCATCCGCGACACGCCGTACCGCTCGGCGAGGTCGGTCTCGACGGGCAACTGGAACCCCGGGGGCCAGCTTCCGTCGACGATGCGCGAGCGGATGTCTCCGACGATGTGGGCGTGGCGCGTCGCGCCCTTGGGCGCGCCGGACGTCACGGCCGCCGGGCCCTCGCGGTCGTTCCCGCCGGTGCTCACGCGATGCGGCCGGTCTCGTGCGTGGCGGCCACCATCGTCGTCCCCTCGGCTCGGCGGGATCCGGCGAGATGCCGGCGGAAACGCTGGCCTCGGTCGCGCGGTCCGCCGCGAGGGCGGTGGCACCGAGGTCGCCCGTCCTGTAGCGGTTCTCGTCCAGCGAGGGAATGATGCGCCGGACGATGCGCGTCACGGAGGACGCGGCGGCCGGCGGGGCCGGGCGTCGGAGCGCGCTTCGAGAGTGCCCTGCGAAACGGCACGAAGCCGGGAGCCCCGTGGCCGTGCCCGGCCGCCGACCCTCGCCATCATCGACACGCGGTGCGTGCCGTGCCTGTCCGTGAGGGGGCCGCGGGGCTGCGACGCGGGCGAGAAGGTGATGAGACGCAAGCGGGTCGTGATCGTCGACTCGGACGGCGCGCTGCTCGTCGCAGCCTTGGTGCCGGCCGACGTGCAGGACCGGGACTGCGTGGAGGTGCTGACGGCCGGCAAGGTGATGTGGCCGAGCCTGCGCCTGCTCGACGGTGCGTTCACGGGGGAGCGTTGCCGGGAGTCGTGCAACCTCCACGGCATGGTCCGTCGCGTCGTCGCACGGGACCCAGACGCGAAGGGCTTCGAGCCGGTCTTCAAGAGGTGGCTGGTGGAGCGCACCTTCGGTGCTCTGCGACACTGGGGCGGCCTGCTGATCGACCGCGCCGGATCGATCGAAGTCTCCACGAGCAGCCTCGCCTGTGTCGCCGCGATGGCAGGGCTCGAAGCTCTGCTCAACCCGCCGTCAGCCAAGATGATGACGGAGTGCCCTACTCAAACAGCCTCTCGGTTGGACTTCTCTATAGTCCGTCAGCGACCCTATCACACGTCGAGGTTGGCCACCGACAGCGCGTTCTCCTGGATGAACTCGCGGCGCGGCTCGACCACGTCGCCCATGAGCTTGACGAACATGTCGTCGGCCTCGTCGACCTCCTTGATGCGGACCTGCAGCAGGGAGCGGGCGTTGCGGTCGAGCGTGGTTTCCCAGAGCTGCTCGGGGTTCATCTCGCCCAGGCCCTTGTAGCGCTGGATCTGCGTGATGCCCTTGCCGCCCGCCGCCATCACGGCCTCGACGAGGTCGGTCGGGCCCGCCACGGGGGTGGAATCGCCGCCGCGGACGAAGACCGCCGGCCGGTCGTAGATCTCGCCCAGCGAGGGGCCGATCTCGTCGAGCCGGCGCGCCTCGGCCGAAGCCAGCAGGCCGCCGTCCAGCACCGCGGCCTCCTTCACGCCCCGCACCGTGCGGGTGAACACGAAGCCGTCGTGGCCGGTCTCCCCCTCCCAGCCGCGCTCCGTCTCCTCGGCCAGCGCGTTGAGGCGGCGCGCGATGTCCTCGGCCAGGGTCGCGGCGGCCTCGTCGCCGAGCGCCGAGAGGGGCTTCAGCGCCCCCGCGATGGCGGCCTGCTCGACCACGCCGCGGTCGTAGCGGCTGTGGAGCTGCGCCAGCACGGCCCGCACGAGCCGCGCGCCCTCGATGGCGGAGCGCAGGTCGCCCCGCGCCCGCTCCTCGCCGGAGGCGAGCCGCAGCACCGCGCCGTCGAGGCCGGAGTCGGTCAGGTAGTCTTCCCGCGCGCGCTCGTCCTTCAGGTACTGCTCGGACTTGCCGCGCTTCACCTTGTAGAGCGGCGGCTGGGCGATGAAGAGGTGGCCGCGGTCGATGAGCTGCGGCATCTGCC
>CAXTFP010000383.1:0-3974 GCA_964243135.1 uncultured Lichenihabitans sp. | reverse complement strand
CTGATGACGGTCGCGGGCGGCATCGGCCACACGCTCCCCTCCCTCATACCGGACTTCTGGCACGCCACCGTCGCGGCCGGCGCCGTGGTGGTGTTCGAGCTGCTGGCCATCGCCTGGATCCAGTGGCGCTACATGGACACGCCGCCGGTTTCGGCCGCCGCCAAGGTCATGCTGGGCGGGGGCCTCGTGCTGGCGACCGGCATCCTCATCGGCAACGCCGGCTGACGGAGGCGCCCGTCAGCCAGTCGTCGCGTCAGGCCCGGCGAGCCCGAGGCCGGCCCGGTGCCGTTCAGTGCGCCGGGGTGAAGAAATCGGCCAGCATCCGGCCGAGCGGGGGCTGTCCGTCGTCGGCCGGCTGGGCGGCGACGGCCGACGCGAAGGACACGGTCGCCACGGCCCGCTTGACGCGGTCCTCCGGCCAGGGCGCGGCGGATGCCGGCCCGTGGCCGTCGTAGACCATCGTGCCCTGCCCCTTCTGCATCACCACCGTGCCGCGCGGCGTCTTCAACGACACTTCGCCGCTCAGCACCAGCACGCCGAAGCCGCCGTCGATGTGGCCGCCCCACACGGTGGTGCCGCGCACGCCCAGCGTGCCCACCGGCGTGTGGATGTCGACGTGACCGCCCGTCGGGCCCTCGATCTTGCCGCCGACGAACAGAAAGGCCCCCTGCTTCACCGTGAGGGCCAGCTTGCCGCCGTCACGGTCCGGGTCGTAGACGAACTTGTCGACCGTGAGACGGCCCTTCTCGCCCAGCGTCAGCACCGTGCCGTCGGCGAGCTTGGCCTCGAGCCGGGCCGCCGGGCCCGTGCGCAGCTTGTCGCCGAACAGCACCGGGCCGTCTGCCGCGAGGCCGCGAGTCGCGCCCGGCTGGATGGCCTCGGCCGTGCCCTCGACCTTGTCGACGGCGCCCACCGTCGGCGCGGCCGCGAGGGCGCCGGAGGAAGCCGCGGAACAGAGCACCGCGGCGGCGGCGAGCGTGGAACGCAACGACGTCATCTGTGTCATGCCTTTTCGAGCGAAGGCCGCAGGATGCGGCCGTTGGAGGGAAGGGCGGGATCCGGCGGCGCCGGGTAGCGCGACCGCAGGAGTTCGAGCGCCGCGTCGAGCGGTGTGGGGCGGCCGAACAGGTAGCCCTGGCCGTATTCGCAGCGCATGCCGCCGAGCAGGTCCGCCTCCTCGTCCCGCTCGATACCCTCGGCCACCACCGACAGGCCGAGTTCGCGCGCGAGGTGCTGCACGGTCGAGACGATCTTGCGGCTGGTCGGGTCGGCGGTCATGGACGACACGAAGGCGCGGTCGAGCTTGAGCGTGGTGATCGGCAGGGTGCCGAGGTAGCTCAGGTTCGAATAGCCCGTGCCGAAGTCATCGATGGCGATGCCCATGCCGCGCCCGCGGCAGGCTTCGAGCACCCGAGACGCGCCGGCCGGGTCCCGCATCAGCATGCCCTCGGTGATCTCGAGCTTGATGTGGTGAGGCGCGACGCCGGCGGTCGCGAGCGTCTCCTGGACGGTGTCGGCGAAGGACGGCCGCAGGAGGTCGTGGACCGACACGTTGATGCTGACGAAGAGCGGCTCGGCGCCCTCCCAGGCCGGCCCCGCGGCGGCCAGGAGGCGGGGCACGGCCGCCGCCACCCTGCCCATCATCCACTCGGTCAGGTGCACCACCTGACCGCTGGTTTCCGCGGCCGGGATGAAGTGGACGGGCGTGAGCAGGCCGCGGGTGGGGTGGTTCCAGCGCACCAGGGCCTCGAAGCCGGCGATTCCACGGCCGGGCAGCGCGACGATGGGCTGGAGGAACAGCTCGAACTCGTCCCGCTTCAGGGCGCCCTCGATCTGCCGCTCCATGGTGAGCGTCTTCACGGCCGTATGGAAGGTGTCGTTGATGCCCCGCGCCGTGCGGACCTCCGGGGCCGCGGCGATCCGCGTCGCGTCGAGGCGGGACTGGGTTTCGCGAAAGCGGTCGAGCACGGCGCCGAGGCACAGCCGCAGCACGGGATCGCTTTCAGCGATTCGGGTAGCGATCTGGTCGGCCGAGATGGCGACCAGTTCGCTGTCCACCGACACCCTGGCCGAGGCCGATCGGCCGCCGCCGTCGAGCAGGGCCATCTCGCCGATGACCTCGCCCGGCCCGCGCCGCGCCAGGACGACGTCGCGCCCGTCGCGCCGGACCACGATCTCGATCTCGCCCGCCACCACGAGATAGGCGAAGTCGCCCACGTCGCCTTCGAAGAAGAGCGGCGTTCCGGCCGGCACGTGTAGACGATCGAGGGCCACGGTCATCGCTGTCTCCACGTGCAACATGGCCGGGATAGTTTTAAGGCCCCGTTACAACCCGCCGTCACAATGGCCATGAGCGTGCGGTGTTGGACATTTTCATCCGATGCAACTTTCCGCGCCGCGGCCGTCCGGTCGGGGCGCCGCCGGGGGGGGGGAAGTGAACGCGATCTTCAGGACCCGGCGCGATGGTGAAGCCATCGGGAGTGGGATGGGGCGCGGGCGATGGTCGGATTGAACAGCCCCGTCTCGACGCAGGCGATCCTCGGCTTGGCGGCCAGCTTGGCGATCAAGCACTACGCCGCCGATTTCGTGCTCCAGAACAACTGGATGGCCCGGGGCAAGGAGCGGCTGCGCGGCTGGGAGGCCCCGCTCGCCGCCCACGCCGGGGTGCACGGCCTCGCCACGCTCGCCATCGTGCTGCTGCTCAGGCCCAGCCTGTGGTGGCTCGGCCCGGCCGACTTCGCAGTCCACGGCCTCATCGACCGCGGCAAGGCCCTGGCCGGCCACCGGCTGGCCTATCCCGTGAGCGACGCCCGGTTCTGGTGGCTGATGGGCTTCGACCAGCTCCTCCACCACCTCACCAACATCGCCCTCGTGGCGGCCATCGCGATGCTGTAGGGGCGGCGTCCCGTATGACTACTGGCGATCGGCCCTCTCGGCCGCTCGTCGTCGCCCAGGCGGGACTCCAGCGCGCGATCGAGGGGGTCGGGCGGCGACCCCATCACCTGCCGTTCTTGGCCCGCCAAGCCTTCATCTCGGCGATCTCTTTCTCCTGCGCCGCGACGATCTCCTCGGCCATCTTGCGCAGCGTCGGGTCGCGGCCGTAGCGCAGCTCGACCTTGGCCATGTCAATGGCCCCCTGGTGATGCGGCATCATCATCAGCACGAAGTCCTCGTCCGGCCGGCCCGTCGGCTTCACGTCCATGCCGGACATCATGCGACTCATCGAGGCCGCGAAGGCCCTGCTCGACGCGCCGTCGACGGGCGGCTTGGCCCGGCCTGCGCCCATGTCCATCGTCATGTCGGCCGCCACGGCGGTGGCCGGCTGGGCGAGCAGGCCGACGACGGCCGCCATTGCCAGTGATCTCATCGCGACTCCTCCCTTGGAACGGCGCGGCCCTCAGACCGCGGCGCGCACCAGCGTGGCGCCGTAGCCGGCGGCGACGATCGCTCGCGCGATGCGCTCGGCCGCGCCCTCGGCGCCGCTCGCCACCCTGACCTCGCCGGCCGCGAGGTCGACGTCCACGCGCGCCGCGGCGTCGACGCCGTGGACGGCCTCCGTCACGGCGCGGACGCAATGGGCGCAGCTCATATCGGCGACCCTGTATTCCAGCACGACACCCTCCAGCTCAGACCGTGCCAGGATGCGGCGTTCCCACATGGCAAGGTCAAGCGGAGATTTCGGCGCCGGCGCCCCTTGACCTTGCCACGGTGGGAAGCCCCATCTCCCGGTGCCGCACGCCCACCCGGATGCCCTCCCATGGCCATGGCCGCCGTCGAGCCCCGACGCCCCGCGACGATCGACGTCGCCCACGACGCCGTCGCCTTCGACATCGAGGGCATGAGCTGCGCGTCCTGCGTGGGCCGGGTTGAGCGGACCATCCGCGCGGTGCCGGGGGTCGCGGAGGTCGCCGTGAACCTCGCCACGGAGCGGGCCAGCGTCGCCCCGGCGCCGGGGCGGAGCCTCGACGCAGGGG
>CAXTFP010000382.1:0-3975 GCA_964243135.1 uncultured Lichenihabitans sp. | reverse complement strand
GTCTCCTCCCGCAAGCCCGACTCGACGATGCGGATCGGCGCGGTGATGCCCGGCCGTCGATGCGGCGCAGCCTTGCCAGGGTGGAGAGCCGACCCGATAAACAGGTCTCGAACGGCATCGAGACCTGGATCAAACGCCATGACGACCGAAACCAGCAGCGGAACGGTCGGGGCCGATGGGGCGAACAGGCGGGTGATGCGTCACCGTCCCCCATTTGCCCGCGCGGCACCTGCCCCCGCGCCGATTCCCGCGCTTCCCGTCTCCCAGACCGTCCACGGCGTCACCGTCACGGACGATTACGCCTGGATCCGCGCCGACAACTGGCGCGAAGTGCTGCAGGATCCGGCCAAGCTGCCGGCTGAGATCCGCGACCTCCTGGCGCGCGAGAATGCCTATGCCGAATCCGTGATGGCGCCGACGGCCGCCCTCCAGAAGGCGCTCGTCGCCGAGATGCGCGACCGCATGGAGGAGGAGGAGGCCGAGGTGCCGGTGCCGGACGGCCCCTTCAGCTACTATTCGCGCTACCGCGAGGGCGGACAGCACGAGCTCGTCTGCCGCATCCCGCGGGGGGGCGGGGCCGAGCAGGTCATGCTGGACGGCGACGCCCTGTCCGAGGGGCTGGACTTCTTTGAGCTCGGCGATGCCGCCCCGTCGGACGATCATGCGCTCCTGGCCTGGAGCGTCGACGACAAGGGGTCGGAGCTCCACACGATCAAGGTCCGCGACCTCGCCAGCGGCGAGGACCGCGTCGACGCCGTGCCCCACACCGAGGGTACCGCCGTGTGGACGGCCGACGGCTCGGGCTTCTTCTACGTCAAGCTCGACGAGGACCACCGCGCCAGCAGCGTGTGGATGCACCGTCTCGGGACCGAGCCGGACGCGGATCGCCTCGTCTACGACGAACCCGATCCGACGTGGTTCGTGTCGGTCGAGCGCAGCCGCTCCGGGCGCTTCGCCGTGATCTCCATCCACGGCCACGACGCGTCCGAGGCCCGGGTGATCGAGCGGGCCGACCCCACGGCGGAGCCGCGCCTCGTCGCGGCGCGCGCGCCGGGCCTGCGTTACGAGCTCGACCACCGCGGCGGTGACTTCGTCATCCTGACCAACGCCGGGGACGCGGTGGACTTCAAGATCGTCACGGCCCCCGTGGCCGCGCCGGACCGGGACGGCTGGCGCGACCTCGTCCCGCACCGGGCCGGGCGGCTCATCGTCGCCTCGGCGGCCTTCGCGCACCACCTCGTGCGGCTGGAGCGCCAGGACGGCCTGCCCCGCATCGTGATCCGCGGCTACGAGGACGGCCGCGAGACGGCGATCGACTTCCCCGAGGAGGCCTATTCGCTGGGCCTCGGCGAGGTGGCCGAGCAGGACACGGCGGTGATGCGCTTCACCTACTCGTCCATGACGACGCCGGGCGAAACCTACGACTACGACATGGCGACGGGCGAGCGGACTCTGCGCAAGCGCCAGGAGGTGCCCTCGGGCCACGACCCCGCCGATTACGTCACGCGGCGCATCATGGCCAGGGCGCCCGACGGCGCCGAGGTGCCGGTGTCGGTGCTGCACCGGCGCGGCCTCGCCCTCGACGGCTCCGCCCCGCTGCTGCTCTACGGCTACGGCGCCTACGGCTATTCGATCCCCGCGTCCTTCGGCACCAAGCGGCTGTCGCTGGTCGACCGCGGCTTCGTCTACGCGATCGCGCATGTCCGCGGCGGCACCGACAAGGGCTGGGCTTGGTACACGGACGGCAAGCTGGCCCAGAAGACGAACACCTTCGGCGATTTCATCGCGGCCGGGCGGGCGCTGGCCGCGGCCGGCTTCACGTCGGAGGGCCGGATCGTGGCGCATGGCGGCAGCGCCGGCGGCATGCTGATGGGGGCGGTCGCCAATCTGGCGCCGGAGCTCTTCGCGGGCGTGATCGCGGACGTGCCCTTCGTCGACGTACTGAACACGATGCTCGACGACGGCCTGCCCCTGACCCCGCCGGAATGGCTCGAATGGGGGAACCCGATCCTCGACCGGGACGCCTTCGAGAGATTGCGGGGGTACTCACCCTACGACAACGTGTCGGCGCAGAGCTACCCGCCGATCCTGGCGCTGGGCGGCTTGACGGACCCGCGCGTCACCTATTGGGAGCCGGCCAAGTGGGTGGCGCGGCTGCGCGAGCGGGCGGCGGAGCCCGCGCTCGTGCTGCTGAAGACCAACATGGACGCGGGCCACGGGGGCGCCTCGGGCCGCTACGACCAGCTCGACGAGGTGGCGCTGCAATATGCCTTCGCGCTGGCCTGCACGGGCCGTGAGGCCATGGAGCCGGCGGGGACGGCCGGGTAGGTTCAGCCGACCTCCTGCCGATCGATGTAATCCTTGAGGTCCGCCATGGAGGCGAAGCGGTGCGTGCCGGCCTCGGTCTCGACCTCGATGGTTCCGTCCGAGAACAGCACGTAGGAGGCGCCGTTGGCGTCGTAGCGCCCCACGACGGTCGGGGCGTCGGCCATCGTCGGGGGGGCGGGCGGAGGTTCGGGCACCGGCGCCGGAACCTGAGCATCCGCGGGCAGGAACGGCGCGTCACTCGCCGTCGGCGACGGGAGAGCCGCCTCGGGCGGGCTGACCGAGACGGTTCGTCTCCGGCTGCGGGCGGATCGGGGTGTGTCGTCGGCCGCGTCCACCGCCCGCGGGCCCGAGACCCCCACGCGTCGCGACAGATCGCGCAGCGCGAAGAGCACGGCGCCGAGCGCGAAGGTAATGAGGCCCCCAGCCAGCGCCACCGTGCCGGCCATCACCTCGGTGGCCCCCCAATCGAGCCGGATGTACGAGATGCCGTTGGCGAGCGAGACGGCCCCGGCCAGCGCCAGGGCGGCGCCGAGCACGGACATCAACCAACCCATTCGACCGTCTCCGCCGCCCCAGACCCCGCCCGATCCGTTACACAGGATCCGGGGACGACGCAAAGGCGCCTCGCTCCGGGCTGAACCGGCGTTGCCGGGACGGGGGTCGGCGACTAGTTTGCGTCCTCGGGGCGACGGCCGCAGGCGGCCGGTTCCGCCCATCCGAATCCCACCCAAGGAGCTTCGCCATGCCGTTCACGCTTCCCGAGCTGCCCTACAGCCACGACGCGCTGTCCCCCTACATGTCGAGGGAGACGCTGGAGTTTCACCACGACAAGCACCATCAGGCCTATGTGACGAACGGCAACAACCTGATGAAGGGCACCGAATTCGAGGACAAGAGCGTCGAGGAGGTCGTCATGGGCTCCTTCGGCAAGAACCAGGGGCTCTTCAACAACGCCGGCCAGCACTACAACCACACCCATTTCTGGAAGTGGATGAAGCCGAACGGCGGCGGCACGCCCTCGGGCGCGGTCGAGAAGGCGCTGACGGAAAGCTTCGGCTCGCTCGAGGCGGCCCACAAGGCCTTCATCGACGCCGGCACCACGCAGTTTGGCTCGGGCTGGGCGTGGTTCGCGGTCAAGGACGGTAAAATCCAGGCGATGAAGACGCCCAACGGCGAGAGCCCGCTGGTGCACGGCGCCACGCCGATCCTCGGCGTCGACGTGTGGGAGCATTCCTACTACATCGACTACCGCAACCGTCGCCCCGACTACCTCAAGGCCTTCCTCGACAATTTGGTCAATTGGGACCACGTCGACGAGCTGTATCAGGCCGCCGCCAAGTAAAACCCTAGGCGGCGCTCCTCCACCTCCCTCGTCCTGAGCAGGGCGCGGAGCGCCCGTGTCGAAGGACGCACCCGCCCTCCGCGCGGGAGCGGGCCGCTTCTGCGTCCTTCGACACGGGTCCTGCGGACCCTGCTCAGGATGAGGGAGGTGGAGGAGAAAAGCTCGGCACAGGCCACGATCGATATCGGGCAAAACCCGGACGCACTCCCACAGGCGGGGCGCGTCCGAAGCGCAGGCTGCGGCGGAGCACGGGCCCGAATGTACAGACACCTGCTTTCGGTCGGCGGCCTCACCCTGGTGTCGCG
>CAXTFP010000381.1:0-3985 GCA_964243135.1 uncultured Lichenihabitans sp. | reverse complement strand
GGATGGGCCAGCATCCACTCGATCCCGACCGCGCCCGAGCCGGCGCCGACGTCCCACAGCAGCTCGCCGGGCCGGGGCGCGAGGCGGGCCAGCGTCACGGCCCGCACATCCGCCTTGGTGATCTGCCCGTCGTGGTCGAAGAGCGCGTCGGGCCGACCCGGCGCCAGCGACAGGCCGGGCCCCTGCCCCGCGACCTCGATGCCGACGACGTTGAGCGGGTCGACGCCGTCGAGCGCGAAGCCCCGTGCGGGCGCCGCGCGGATCCGCTCGCGCGGGCCGCCCATAGCTTCGAGCACGGTCAGCGCGGAGTCGCCGAAGCCGCGGTCGCAGAGCAGCGCCGCCACCCGGCCGGGCGTCCCGGCGTCGGCTGACAGCGCCAGCACGCGGGCGCCGGGGTGGAGCGCCGGCACCAGCGCGTCGAGCGGCCGGCCGCAGAGCGACAGGAGCGCGCAGTCGGACTGCGGCCAGCCGAGGCGCGCCGTCGCCAAGCTGAAGGCCGAGGGCTGGGGAAAGCAGCGCCGCTCGCCCGGCGGCACCCAGCGGGCCAGGGCGGCGCCGACGCCGTAGCAATAGGGGTTGCCGCTCGCCAGCACGGCGACGGGCGCGGGCCGGCGGCTGAGGATCGCCGGGTAGGTGTCGTCCAGGGGCGAGGCCCAGGGCAGGGTCTCGCCCGCAACGGGGCCGAGGAGCGCCAGGTGCCGGCGCCCCCCGACCACCAGCGCGGCTTGCGCGACGGCGGCCAGCGCCGCAGGAGAGAGGCCCGCGCGCCCGTCCTCGCCGATGCCGACCAGCGTCAGCCAGGGCTCCGCGCTCACGGCGACACCCCCGGCCCATGCGATTCCTGATCCTCGGCGGCACCAGCGAAGCCACGGCCCTGTGCGGCGCCCTCGCCGTTCGCGCCGACCTGCGCCCCACCCTGTCGCTGGCCGGGCGCACCGCCCACCCGGCGCCGCCCGCCGTGCCGCACCGGACGGGGGGCTTCGGCGGCGTCGCGGGGCTCGGCGCCTATCTCCGGGCCGAGGCCATCGCGGCGGTGGTGGACGCCACCCACCCCTTCGCGGCGCGGATCTCGGCCCATGCGGCCGCGGCCTGCGCGGAGTGCGGCGTGCCGCTCGTCGCCTTCACCCGGCCGCCCTGGCGCCCCGGCCCCGGGGACCGGTGGACGGAGGTGCCCGACCTCGGGACCGCCGTGGCCGCACTGGGCGCCGAACCGCGCCGCGCCCTGCTGACGGTGGGGCGGCTCGGCCTCGCGGCGTTCCGGGCCGCGCCGCAGCATCATTACCTCGTCCGCACCATCGACCCGCCGGACCCCGCCGACCTGCCTCCCGACGCGGCCGTCGTGCTCGACCGCGGCCCGTTCCGCCTCGCCGACGAGGAAGCGCTGATGCGCCGCGAGCGCGTCGACGTGCTCGTCACCAAGAACAGCGGCGGCGCGGCCGCGGCCCCGAAGCTGGAAGCCGCGCGGGCGCTCGGGGTTTGGGTCATCGCGGTCGCGCGGCCCCCGGTCGCGGGCGGGCGCGAGGAGCTGTTCGCGCTCGGCGACGTGCTGGCGTGGATCGACGCTCATGCGGGGGGCGCCCCCGCCGCGTAGGAGCGCGGTGTCAGCATCCAGCGGCGCCCGCCGCTCCCCTCGACCCAGCGCGTCTCGCTCGACCCGACGACGACCAGCGTCGCCATGTCGACCAGGGCGGGGTCGGCCTCGCCCAGCGTGGTCAGGTGCAGCCGCTCGTCGGGGCGGCCGACCGCGCGGGCGAAGGCCACGGGGGTAGCGGGCGCCTTCAGCCCGCGGAGATGGGCCAGGGCCTCGACGATCCGCTCGGGCCGGGCCTTCGAGGCCGGGTTGTAGAGCGCCAGGGCGAAGTCTCCCTCGGCGGCGGCCGTCAGCCGACGCAGCACCACCGGCCAGGGCTTGAGATTGTCGGACAGCGACAACACGCAGAAGTCGTGACCGAGCGGGGCGCCGAGCCGAGCCGCCGCGGCCTGCATGGCGCTGAGCCCCGGCACCACCCGCACCGGCACGGCGCGATGGGCGGGCTCGGCTTCCAAGGCCTCGAACACGGCCGCCGCCATAGCGAAGATCCCCGGATCGCCGCCCGACACCACGGCGACGCGGGCGCCCTCGCGGGCCAGCGCGAAGGCGTGGTGGGCGCGGTCGAGCTCCACCCGGTTGTCGGAGGCGTGGCGCCGGAGGCCTGTCCGCTCCGGCACGCGGCCCACGTAGGGCGCGTAGCCGACGAGGTCGGTGGCGGCGGCCAGGGCCTCGGCGGCCTCGGGCAACAGCCAAGCCTCCGGGCCGGGGCCGAGCCCCACCACGGCGATGTCGCCGACCGGCGGCACGCCCACCCTCACCGCTCATCCCCGCGCAGGCGGGGAAGTGTCGATCGAGCGCCGACGGCGATCACGGCCGCCGTCCCCGGCCCGGCACGAGCACGATGGAGAAGTAGGGCGCCTCGTCGTCGGGCTTGTCGGCGAGCGGCATCACCCGCTCGGCCTCCATCGTGCCGCGCTCGACGTAGACGGCGCGCTCCAGGAGCCCCGCCGCGGCGAGGGCCTCCCGCACCTTGGGCAGGTTGCGGCCGAGCTTCATGACCACGGCGGCGTCGGCCGCGGCCAGCCGCGCCCGCAGGGCGGCGGCGTCGAGGGTGCCGGGCACGACGGTGAGGACGTCGTCGCCCCAGGTCATGGGCTCGCCCGCGGCCGTCCAGCAGCCCGACATGCCGGTGACGCCCGGCACGATCGCGCAGGGGAAGCGGTCCCGCAGCCTGACGTAGAGATGCATGAACGAACCGTAGAACAGCGGATCGCCCTCGCACAGCAGCGCGACGTCGCGCCCCGCCGCGAGGCGCGCCCTCAGGGTCTCGGCCGCCTCGGCATAGAAGGACGACAGCAGCGCCGCGTAGTCCGGATGGTCGAAGGGGATCTCGGTCGTGACGGGATAGTGGAGCGGCAGTTCCTCGGCGCCGGCCGGGATCCAGCGGTCGGCGATGCCGCGGGCGACGCCACGGTGGCCGCGCTTGGCGAAGTAGGCGACCACCGGCGCGCGCTCCAGCGTTCGCACGGCCTTGACGGTGAGGAGTTCCGGGTCGCCGGGTCCGAGGCCGAGGCCGATCAGCCGGCCGGGCGCGCTCACTCCTCGTCGCTCGCCAGCGCGTTGACGGCCGCGGCCGCCATGGCGCTGCCGCCCTTGCGGCCCCGCACCACCAGGGCCGGCACGCGGCCGAACTCCAGCAGCGCTTCCTTGGACTCCACCGCGCCCACGAAGCCCACCGGCATGCCCACCACCGCGGCCGGCGCCGGGGCGCCGCGGGCCACCAGTTCGAGCAGGTGGAACAGGGCCGTGGGGGCGTTGCCGATGGCCACCACGGCGCCGCCGAGCCGCTCGCCCCACAGCTCCACGGCCGCGGCCGTGCGGGTGGTGCCGAGCCGAGCCGCCAGCGCCGGCACGGCCGGGTCGTTCAGCGTGCAGATCACCTCGTTGCCGGCCGGCAGGCGGCGGCGCG
The DNA here is from genome assembly GCA_964243135.1 of uncultured Lichenihabitans sp. Lineage (GTDB taxonomy): Bacteria > Pseudomonadota > Alphaproteobacteria > Rhizobiales > Beijerinckiaceae > Lichenihabitans. The sequence goes on along the minus strand of CAXTFP010000381.1, from coordinate 485 downwards.
TCACGCCGTCCGCCACCATGCGGGCGTCGCAGAACACGGGGGCGCCGGCCCGCAGCGCCGCCTTGCCGGCCGCGACGGCGCCGGGGGTGAAGCGGATGTCGGCCGCGGCCTCGACCATGCCGCAGGCGTGGATGATCCGCACCGCCACGGGCTCCTCGACCGCGTCGAAGGCGCTCAGGATCGCCTCGCGGCGGATGATGGCGAAGCTCCTGGTGTAGATGGCGGCGCCGTCGCGGATGTAGCTGTAGCTCACGGCCGGCGGTCCCATCGCAGGGTGGTCCGGAGGAGGCGCCGTGCCTCGTCGGGGTCGAGGCCGGAGGCGACCGGGGCGTCGCCCGCCGCGCCGTCCGCCACCAGGGCGTAGCGGCCCGCCTCGGCCACCAGCGTCAGCGAGGCGGGGGCGGGATGGGCGCAGCCCTTGGCGCAGCCCGACACGTGCAGCGCGATGCCGTCCGCGGCGTCGCCCGGGCCGAGCAGCGCCGCCC
>CAXTFP010000380.1:0-3990 GCA_964243135.1 uncultured Lichenihabitans sp. | reverse complement strand
TCCACCGCCTTTCAGGCGGTCCCCCTCCTCCACGGTGTGGAGGAGGAGACGCGGAAGCGCCGCGGCCTGTCCTCCTCCGCCTAGCGGAGGAGGGGGACCGCGCGAAGCGCGGTGGAGGAGGCCCGACCGGGTGTCGCACGACGAGAGAAGCCTACACCCGATGGCTCTGGGGACGCCCCAATCACAGCAGGCTGGGCAGCACGCGGTCGGGCGGGCGGTGGCCGTCCACGAAGGCGCGGATGTTGACCAGCACCTTCTCGCCCATCTCGACGCGGCCCTCCTCGGTGGCCGACCCCATATGGGGCAGCAGCGTGACGACGCCCGCGCGGGCGAGGCGGATCAGCTTGCCCGGCACGGCGGGCTCGTGCTCGAACACGTCGAGGCCGGCGCCGGCGATCTCGCCCGCCTCCAGCATGCGGGTCAGCACGCCCTCGTCGATGATCTCGCCGCGCGCCGTGTTGACCACGATGGCCTCCGGCCGCAGCAGCTTCAAGCGCCGCGCCGACAGGAGGTGGTAGGTGGCGGGCGTGTGCGGGCAGTTGACCGACACGATGTCCATGCGGGCCAGCATCTGGTCGAGCGAGTCCCAGTAGGTGGCCTCCAGCCCCTCCTCGATGTCGCCCGCGAGGCGGCGGCGGTTGTGGTAGTGGATCGACAGGCCGAAGGCCCGCGCGCGGCGCGCGACCGCCTGGCCGATGCGCCCCATGCCGACGATGCCGAGGCGCTTGCCGGCGATGCGGCTGCCCAGCATGAAGGTGGGCGACCAGCCGTTCCACTCGCCCGAGGGGATCACGTTGGCGCCCGCCACGATGCGGCGCGCCACCGCCAGGATCAACGCCATCGTCATGTCGGCCGTGTCCTCGGTCAGCACGCCGGGCGTGTTGGTGACGACGATGCCGCGCCGGGCGGCCGCATCGACGTCGATGTTGTCGACGCCCGTGCCGAAGTTGGCGATGAGCTTCAGCTTCGGCCCGGCGGCCTCGATCAGCGCGGCGTCGATCCGGTCCGTCACGGTGGGGACCAGGATCTCGGCCTCCGCCATGGCGACCGCGAGGTTCGCGGGGGCAAGGGGCTCGTCGTCGATGTTGAGCCGGGCGTCGAACAGCTCCCGCATGCGGGTCTCGATGCGCGCCGGCAGCCGGCGGGTCACGACGACGAAGGGCTTCCTGGCCATGGGGTGTCCGGTTGCGGGGCGCATGGTTCACGCCGCCTTAACCCTGCCGGCGCTTCATCCCGACCTTAGTCCCGCCCGACCGGCACGGCAAAGGGGGCGGATTGATCGCCTGCGAGGATCGTCCATGCACCAGTCCCGGCCATCCCGCGCCTTCGGTCGCCGCCTGGCCCGGCGCTGCGCGGCGGCCGCGCTGGCCGTGGCCCTGTCGGCGGGCGCGGCCGGCGCCGCGGAGGTGGACCAGAAGGGCCCGATGACCGGCCTGCCGGTGCCCCGCTACGTCAGCCTCAAGTCCGACCGGGTGAACCTGCGCGAGGGTCCGTCCAAGGAGCACCGCTCGTCCTGGGTGTTCGAGCGCGCGGGCCTGCCCGTCGAGGTGACGGCGGAGTTCGACACCTGGCGCAAGATCCGCGACTCCGAAGGCTCGGAGGGCTGGGTGCTCCACTCCCTCCTGTCGGGCCGCCGCACGGCGCTGGTGGCGCCCTGGAAGAAGGACCAAGCCATGCCGCTCTACGGCCAGCCCCGGCCGGACGCCGAGGTGGTGGCCAACCTCCAGTCCGGCGTCATCGGCAGCGTCAAGAAGTGCGACGGCCAGTGGTGCCGCATCTACGGCGACGGCTTTGACGGCTACGAGCCGCAGAATAACCTGTGGGGCGTGTACCCCGGCGAACAGGTGGAGTAAGGTGCTTCCCGCCGAGCGGCCCGCGCCGAGGGTGGGAATACACTGAAGCTGATGTCTCTAAACCTTCCATCTCTCGGCGGCTAGTAAGCTTCCGCCCTTCTCCCCTTGAGGGGAGAAGGTGGCGCGCAGCGCCGGATGAGGGGGGAATCCACCACCTGTGGCGTCCCCCTCATCCGCCCTACGCGGCTTCGCCGCCGGGCACCTTCTCCCCAAGGGGAGAAGGGCATCGGCCGCGGCTTGCGGCCATATTTTCACGCCCCTATATCGGCCGCGAACTTGCGCGGCGGGAACGCCGACACAATCTGAAAATGGCAGTCGGGGGCCGGGCGGAGGCGGGCGGTCCCGAGGGGTTGCGCCGGAGGCGCGGGCCGTGGCCCGCCGCGGCCGGAACCCCTCTCCACCCCATCATCCGCCCACGAGCCGGGTCGCTACGGGGCCCGGCGGCCTCGCGAAGGAAAGGACATCATCCCAATGGCTAAAGTTATCGGCATCGATCTCGGCACCACCAACTCCTGCGTCGCCGTCATGGAGGGGTCGACGCCCAAGGTGATCGAGAACGCGGAAGGCGCGCGCACCACGCCCTCCATCGTGGCCTTCGCCGAGGATGGCGAGCGCCTCGTCGGCCAGCCCGCCAAGCGGCAGGGCGTCACCAATCCCGAGCGCACCTTCTTCGCCATCAAGCGCCTCATCGGCCGTCCCTTCGAGGACCCGATGACCAAGAAGGACATGGGCCTCGTCCCCTACAAGATCACCCGCGCGCCCAACGGCGACGCCTGGGTGCAGTCGGGCGACAAGCATTATTCTCCCTCGCAGATCTCGGCCTTCACCCTGCAGAAGATGAAGGAGACCGCCGAGTCGTTCCTGGGCTCCACGGTGACGCAGGCCGTCATCACGGTGCCGGCCTACTTCAACGACGCCCAGCGCCAGGCCACCAAGGATGCGGGCAAGATCGCCGGCCTCGAAGTGCTGCGCATCATCAACGAGCCCACCGCCGCGGCCCTGGCCTACGGCCTCGACAAGCGCGGCTCGGGCACGATCGCGGTCTACGACCTCGGCGGCGGCACCTTCGACGTGTCGGTGCTGGAGATCGGCGACGGCGTGTTCGAGGTGAAGTCGACCAACGGCGACACGTTCCTCGGCGGCGAAGACTTCGACATGCGCCTCGTCGAATACCTCGCGGACGAGTTCCGCAAGGAGAACACGGTCGACCTGCGCAAGGACAAGCTGGCCCTCCAGCGCCTGAAGGAGGCGGCCGAGAAGGCCAAGATCGAGCTGAGCTCGGCCACCCAGACCGAGATCAACCTGCCCTACATCACGGCCGACGCTTCGGGCCCCAAGCACCTGACGCTGAAGCTGACGCGCGCCAAGCTCGAAGCCCTGGTCGAGGACCTCGTGCAGCGCACGGTGGAGCCCTGCCGCAAGGCCCTCAAGGACGCGGGCCTGTCGGCGGGCGAGATCGACGAGGTGGTCCTGGTCGGCGGCATGACCCGCATGCCCAAGGTCCAGGAGATCGTGAAGCAGTTCTTCGGCAAGGAGCCCCACAAGGGCGTCAACCCGGACGAAGTGGTGGCGATCGGGGCGGCCGTGCAGGCGGGCGTGCTGCAGGGCGACGTCAAGGACGTGCTGCTGCTCGACGTGACCCCGCTGTCGCTCGGCATCGAGACGCTCGGCGGCGTGTTCACGCGCCTCATCGAGCGCAACACCACGATCCCGACGAAGAAGAGCCAGGTCTTCTCCACCGCCGAGGACAACCAGACCGCCGTGACGATCCGGGTGTTCCAGGGCGAGCGCGAGATGGCGGCCGACAACAAGATCCTGGGCCAGTTCGACCTCGTCGGCCTGCCCTCGGCGCCCCGCGGCGTGCCGCAGATCGAGGTCACGTTCGACATCGACGCCAACGGCATCGTCAACGTCACGGCCAAGGACAAGGCGACCAACAAGGAGCAGCAGATCCGCATCCAGGCGTCGGGCGGCTTGAGCGACAGCGACATCGACAAGATGGTCAAGGACGCCGAGCTTCACGCGGCCGACGACAAGAAGCGCCGCGAGCTGATCGACGCCCGCAACGCCGGCGAAGCCATGGTCCACTCGACCGAGAAGTCGATGCAGGATTACGGCGACAAGGTCTCCGCAGCGG
>CAXTFP010000379.1:0-3995 GCA_964243135.1 uncultured Lichenihabitans sp. | reverse complement strand
CGGCGGCGGAGCGCGGCGGCGGCAGGGCCGGCGTGCCGCCGTCGACCAGGGGGGCGCCGACGGGTGCTGCGGCGGGCGGGACCGGCGTGGGGCTGTTCATCCCGCGCGGGGTCCCACGCGCCGGGACGACCCGTCAACCCGGCCGCGCCCCGCGTGGCCCCAAACGCCGTGAGGCGCCGTCGCTCAGGACGGCCTGCGCCTGAGGTGCTCGTCGAGCCGCGGCATGATCTCGACGAAGTTGCAGGGCAGCGCGCGGTAGTCGAGCTGGTGGGCCAGGATGCCGTCCCAGGCGTCTCGGCAGGCGCCGGGCGAGCCCGGCAGGGCGAACACGAAGGTTGTGCCGACGAGGCCCGCGGTGGCGCGGGACTGGATGGTCGAGACCCCGATCTTGTCGAACGAGATGCGGTGGAACAGCGTCGAGAAGCCGTCCATCCTCTTCGTGAACATCGGCTCCACGGCTTCCGGCGTCACGTCGCGCCCCGTGAAGCCGGTGCCGCCCGTGGTCAGCACCACGTCCACCTGCGGGTCCGCCACGTGGGCGCCGACCGCGGCCCGGATCGCCTCGATCTCGTCCCGCACGATCGAGCGCCCGGCGAGACGGTGGCCGGCCGCGGTGAGCCGCTCGGCCAGCGCGTCGCCCGAGCGGTCGGACGCGAGGTCGCGCGTGTCCGACACGGTGACGACCGCGATGCCGAGCGGCACGAAGGCGCGGTCGAGGTCGATCCTGCCCATGGCGGCCTTCTCCTTCACGGCTTCACTGCGCCGCGAAGGTGTTGCAGCTTGACACCTTGCCGGTCGAGAGGCCCGCCTCCAGCCACTTCTGGCGCTGCTGCGACGAGCCGTGGGTGAAGCTGTCCGGCACCGCGTAGCCGCGCGACGCCCGCTGCAGGGTGTCGTCGCCGATGGCCGCGGCCGTGGCCTCGGCCCGGGGGATGTCGTTGGCGTCGAGGTAGTGCCCGCCCTGCCGGGCGTTGGCATTGGCGGCCCACACGCCCGCGAAGCAATCCGCCTGGAGTTCGAGCCGCACCGACAGCGAGTTGCTGTGGGCCTGGTCCGAGTTCTCCTGCGCCTCGTGCACCTTGGGCAGGATGCCGAGCAGGTTCTGGACGTGGTGGCCGACCTCGTGGGCGATCACGTAGGCGTAGGCGAAGGCGCCCCCGCCCCCGAGCTTGCGCTTCATCTCCTCGAAGAAGGCGGTATCGAGATAGATCTTGCGGTCGGTGGGGCAGTAGAACGGCCCCATGGCGGATTGCGCGGTGCCGCAGCCCGAGCGGGTGACGCCGCTGTAGAGCACGAGCCGCGGCTTGACGTAGTCGACGCCGGTCTGGGCCGGGAGCTGCGCGGTCCACACGTCCTCGATCTCGCCGAGCACGGCCGCCACGAAGTCGCTGGTCCCGTCGGTGGTGGCCGTGCCGGCGGCGCCCCCGGACGGGGTCTGGGCGGTCGAGGCCTGGGTCTGGCGCTGCGGCGGCCGGGACGCGGGGTCGTAGGGGTCGGACTGATACTGCTGCTGCCCGTGGCCCGTGACGACTTCGGCGCCGCCGATCAGGATGCGCGGGTCGATGCCGGTCGCGTAGCCGATGAGGGTCAGGACGATGATGGCGCCGATCCCGAGCCCGCCGGTGCCGACGCCGAAGCCGCCCCCGCCGCCGCCCGAGGCGCCCGCGTAGCCTCCCCCGCCGCGCCTGTCCTCGATCTGGTCGGAGCGCCGCGCCTCCTGCCATTCCATCGCCGTGCGACTCCATCTCTCGCCTGTGAATCCCGGCGGGATCCTACCAGCCTTCGCGGGTGAAGCGAAACCGGCCGCGCATCCCCGCCGCCGGTGCGCGCGTTGAGCTGTGCACAGGGATGACGGGGAGGACGAGATGCTCGAACACATGCCCAAGATCGTCGGGGAAGCCCTGCGGGGCGTCGGCCCCGGCCCCGACAAGCTGACGGCCCACGGGGCCTTCGCCGCGGCCCCGGCGTCCGTCGCGGTCGAAAGCGACGCCTTCGCGCCCGACGGGCCAATCCCGGCCGAACACACGGCCGACGGCTCGGGCCTGTCGCCCCCCATCCGCTGGCGCGGCCTGCCGCCCGGCACGGCCGCGGCCGTGCTGGTGATCGAGGACGCCGACAGCCCCACGCCCGAACCGCTGGTGCACGGGTTGGTGCTCGACTTGCCGGGGCGCGACGGCGAATTGGCGGCCGGCGCCCTGAAGGGTCCCGCCGGCCCCGGCCAAGCCCACGCGCTCGGCCGGAACTCCTTCCTCAAATCCGAGTACCTGCCCCCCGACCCGCTCACCGGCCACGGCCCGCACCGCTACGCCTTCCAGGTCTTCGCGCTCGACGTGCGCCCGTCGCTCGACGTCGGGATCGGCCGCGGCGCCCTGATCGCGGCGCTGACGGGCCACGTCCTGGCGAAGGGCGTGCTGACCGGCACCTACGAGCGGCGCTGAGGCGGTCCGCGCCCTATTCGGCCGAGGTTTGCAGCGCCAGGGCGTGCAGCACGCCGCCCATGTTGCCCTTCAGGGCCGAATAGACGATCTGGTGCTGCTGGACGCGGCTCTTGCCCTTGAAGGCAGCCGACACGACGGTGGCGGCGTAGTGGTCGCCATCGCCCGCGAGGTCGCGGATGTCGACCCGGGCGTCCGGCAGGGCCTCCTTGATGAGCCGCTCGATCTCGGCCGCTTCCATCGCCATGGGATCACCTATGAGGCTGCGCCGCCGCCCATGAAGCGCGGCATCCACTCGTCCCGGACGCGCCGGATCTCGCTCACCTCTATGGGCGCTGACCCGGGCAGAATCAACGCGGTGCCGCCGGTAGTGCCGATGCGGGCGACCAGGGCGCCGCCGGCCTCGGTCAGCACGCCCGCGGTCTCGCCCTCGGCGCAGGTGACGAGGTAGCGCCCCTGGTCCTCGCCGAACAGCGCCGCGTGGGACGGCAGCTCGCCGACCGCGCCCGCGTCGAGCGTCGCGCCGAGGCCGCGCGCCAGCGTCATCTCGGCCAGGCCCACGGCGAGGCCGCCGTCCGACAGGTCGTGCACGGCCGTGACCCGCCCGGCGCGGATCAGCCCGCGGACGAAGTCGCCGTGGCGCCGCTCGGCCGCGAGGTCGACGGGGGGCGGCGCGCCCTCGGCCCGCCCGCAGACGTCGCGGAGGTAGAGCGACTGGCCGAGGTGTCCCCGCGTCTCGCCCACGAGGAGGATGGCCTCGCCCGCGGATTTGAAGCCTGAGGTGGCGACTCGCGCCACGTCCGCGACGAGGCCGACGCCGCCGATCGTGGGGGTGGGGAGGATGCCGCGCCCGCCGGTCTCGTTGTAGAGCGACACGTTGCCCGACACGATGGGGAAGTCGAGCGCGCGGGCCGCTTCCCCGATGCCGCGGATGCAGCCCACGAGTTCGCCCATGGCCTCGGGCTTCTCGGGGTTGCCGAAGTTGAGGTTGTCGGTCAGCGCCAGGGGGGTCGCGCCGACGGCCGTGAGGTTCCGCCACGCCTCGGCCACGGCCTGCCGGCCGCCCTCGACGGGGTCGGCCGCGCAGTAGCGCGGCGTGACGTCGGCGGTCAACGCCAGCCCCTTCGGCCCGTCCTCCACCCGCACCACGGCGGCGTCCGCCCCGCCGGGGCCGACGATTGTGTTGCCGCCGATGAGGTGGTCGTACTGCTGCCAGGCCCAGCGCTTCGAGGCGAGGTCGGGCGTGCCGAGGAGGTGCAGCAGCGCGTCGCGGTCGGGCATCGGCGGCGCGACCTCGCCGGGTGGGAGGAGCGGCCGCGGCAGCGTCGCCACGTGGGGGCGGTCGTAGAGCGGCGCCTGATCGCCGAGCTCCCGGATGGGCAGGTCGGCCTTCACCTCGCCGCCGTGCCGCACGACGAAGCGCAGCGTGTCGGTGGTGCGGCCCACCACGGCGAAGTCGAGCTCCCACTTGCGGAACACGGCCTCGGCCTCGGCCTGCTTCGCGGGGTCCAGCACCATGAGCATGCGCTCCTGGCTTTCCGACAGCATCATCTCGTAAGC
>CAXTFP010000378.1:0-4008 GCA_964243135.1 uncultured Lichenihabitans sp. | reverse complement strand
GCCGCTTCATCACGCTGGTCAACGATGTCAGGCTCGGCGGCTACACCCTGTTCGTGGCGAGCCCGCGCTACACGTCGAAGTTCGAGTTCACCTACCAGACCTTCCGGGGACCGTCGTCGCTCGCCTCGGGCCTCGTGCAGAGCGTCACCGGCACGGCGCAGAACAACACCGTCGACATCGGCACCATCGTGTACGAATACCTGCGCTCCTCGACCCTGGCCGACAAGCTCGACGCCTCGCTCGACCTGCGCGGGCACTTCGCCGCCTCGCGCCTCGACTGGCTGTCGCGGCTCCGCCCCGGCAGCTCGCGCGAAGAGTTCCTCGACTACTTCCGCGCGCGCGTGAAGGTGTCCCAGGGCCTGGGCGGCTATATCTCGGTCGACGTCGACGCCTTCGACCCCGCCTTCGCCCAGACGCTCGCCAGGGCCATCGTCGCGGCGGCCGACGACATGGTGGACGACCTCACGTGCCGCGCCCGGGCCGACGAGGTGAAGTTCGCCGAGGCCGAGCTCGGCCGGCAGGAGGACAGGGTCCGCAAGGCGCGCGTGGCCCTGACGGAGTTCCAGAACCGGCAGGGCGACCAGGACCCGGCCCGGGCCGCCAGCCAGATCGGCACCATCGTCGGCACGATCGAGGGGCAGCTGTCCGACGCCCGCAGCCAGTTGTCCACCACGGCCGGGGCGCTGGCGGCGAACTCGCCCATCGTGGTGCAGCTCAAGGCCAAGATCAGCTCGCTCGAAGGGCAGCTCAAGGCCGAGCAGGGGCGCCTCGCCACCGACAAGGCCGGCACGACGGCGCCCTACTCGCAGGTGCTCGACGATTACGCGGCGCTCCAACTGGAGCAGGACTTCGCCAAGAACGCCTATATGGCGGCCCAGCAGGGGGTCGTGGTGGCGCGGGCGGATGCCGCCACGAAGCAGAACTATCTCGTCGACTTCATCCCCCCGGCCCTGCCGGAGCACGAGAGCCTCCTTTATCCCGTGCAGGCGACCGCGACGGTGTTCCTGTCCGCGCTGCTCCTCTTCGCCTTCGGCAGCCTCCTGCTCGGGGCGGCGCGCGACCAGCTCATGGGCTGACGGCTGGGCTGACCACCCCCGCGGGTCCGGCCGCGCGTGTCCTTTCGGTCGCGCGCGGGCGCATTCAGCGGCCGGGGCTGTTGACGGCCGCGCGCCCGGGCTGGCCAAGCGCGGCGCGGGGGTTTAACCCCGATTCCGAGGGAAGACGGTGCCGGATCGCGTGGGGGCGCGATGGCCGTCGATGGAGCGTTCGAGGGCATGGGTTTCAGGTCGGCCTCCGCGGCCCTGCGCGCGTCGGCCGCCGCCTTGAGCGCCTTCACCCTGGGACCGGGCCTCGCCGGCTGCGCGGCGATCCCCAGCGGCGCGCCGACCGCCATTGAGTTCGCAGGCCCGGGGGCGACCCAGGCCGATCCCGGCTACGTCATCCTGGACCTCGACCCCCGCGTCGCCAAGGCGATCTCGGCCGACCGGCGCCCGGGCCTGTCGTCGCTCGGTGCCGACGTCTACAGGCCCACGCTGGTGCTGAAGCCCGGCGACGTCATCGCCATCACGGTCTTCGAGGTGACGCCGATCCCGCTGTTCGGCGCCGGACCCGCGCTGAGCGGCAGCACGGACAAGAGCACGCCGGCCGGCGGCCACACCGCCACCCTGCCGGCGCAGGTGGTGGAGCAGGACGGCAGCGTCCCGGTGCCCTTCGGCGGCACGGTCCGCGTGGCGGGCCTCACCCCGGCCCAGGCGGGCCGCGCCGTGGCCAAGTCTCTGGAGGGCAAGGCCACCAGCCCGCAGGTCGTGGTGAGCCTCCTGAGTTCGACGATCAACACGGCCTCGGTCAACGGCGACGTGGGCAAGCCGGGCCTCGTGCCCATCACGGTGCGGGGCGAGCGCGTGCTCGACGTCGTCGCCCAGGCGGGCGGCCCGAAGGACGCGACCTTCGACACGGACGTGCAGCTCGTGCGCGGCGGCCGCGTGGCGCGCGCCAACCTGCAGCGGCTCGTGGACGAGCCGCGGGAAAACATCCGCGTCGAGCCCGGCGACACGCTGAACGTCGTGCACAACCCGCGCAGCTTCGCAGTGCTGGGGGCCGCCCTCAAGGTGTCGCAGTACAACTTCAACGTCGAGCGCGTGACGCTGGCCGAGGGGGTGGCGCGGGCCGGCGGCGGCAACGACGCCGTGGCGGACGTGGGCGAGATCTACCTCATGCGCTTCGAGCCCGCGGCGCTGGTGCGCAGCCTGCTCCCTCCCGGCGACCCGCGGCTCCGGACGCTGCCCGCCGGCGCCGGCGCCGTGCCGGTGGCCTACCACCTGGACCTGCGCGGCGCCTCCGGCTACTTCGTCAGCCAGTCCGTGCAACTGCACGACAAGGATGCCGTGCTGATCGCCAACGCCGCGACCGTGGAGCTCAGCAAGGTCGTGCAGATCATGCGCGGCATCGCCGGCATCTACTACGACTTCCGCGGCCCCGTGACCTCCACCACCGCCACGGCCCGCCGCGTTGTCACCACGACGAGCGACGCCGGGGCCTCGGATTGAGCGCCAACGACGGGACGGCGCCCCGATGATCCCGCCGCGCCGAACGACGGTCAACCGCGGCCCCATGGCGGGGCAGCGGCGCCGGGTCAAGATCTTCCAGTCGCTGCGGCTCGGCGGTTTCTGGTCAAGGGTCCAGGCGCCGTTCCGCTTCGCGGCCGTGCTACTGTGGCCCTGGCTCCGCGCGCGGCTGAGCCTCGCGGCCCTCGAACGGCGCTGCGGCCCGGCCGGGCGCACGGCCGGCCGGGGCTGCGTGGCGGTGGCGGCCCACCACGGTGACCACCCGCTCGCCGACGCCTTCATCGCGCATCACCGCGGCCTCGGCGTGAGGGACTTCGTGTTCCTCGACCTGTCGGCCGACGGCGGGCTCGCGGCCCACCTCGGCGATCAGCCGGGCTGCGCCGTATGGCGCCCGCACGACCCCTCGCGTGTCGGCGACGCCCCGACCTGGCTCAACGGCCTGCGCGGGCGCTACGCCGGCGGGCGCTGGTGCCTGTCGCTCGACACGAGCGATGCCTTCGTGTTCTACCGCTGCGAGAGCCGGACACTGGCGGACTTCACCGACTTTCTCGAATCGGAGAGCCGCGACCACGTCTACGCCCTGGTGGTCGAGATGTACGGCGACCGGCCCGCCGCGGAGCTTGCCGCCGCGGGCGCGGCGCCGGCCGCCCTCGACCGCTTCGACGCCTTCGGCTTCGTGACGCTCGACCCCGGCCGCTTCCGCAACGTCATCGTGCGCGGCGGCCTGCAGCGCCGCACCCTGCACCGGGGCCGCCCGCGCCGGAGCCCGGCGCTGAACCGCATCCCGCTGGTGAAGTGGCAATGGTACTACGGCTACGTGGCGGGCACGCGGCTCATCGTGCCGGCCCACCTCAACAACCCCCACACGCCCTGGCATTCGAGCCCCACGGGCTGCATCCTGCGCTACGCGCTGCTGGCCGACCCCGCCACGCTGGAGACGGCCGCCCGCCACGAGGCCGCCGTGACCGTCAAGGACGGCGGGCTCGCGGCCTATCCGGGCCTCGCGCACCTGCGCGACGCCTCGCCCGCCGGGGACGCCAGCCGCCGCTACCGGACCTCGCGCGACCTCGTTGAGGCCGGCCTGCTCAACCCCGGGCAGTGGTTCTGAGGACGTGGGGGGCGTATGGCGGAGTTTATGGGGACAGGACCGCGGTCAGCGCCCCGCCGCCAGCACATCGTGGCACCCCGCCTCGGCCTCCGCCACGGTGATGGCCCGCATGTCGTCGCCCCCGCGCAGCACCCAGCCCGCGGCGCGACCGGCGGGCGCGACCCGGGCGGCCTGATCGGGGAAGTGGGCCCGGAGCCCGAGAGTCGGGATGCCGGTCGCGGCCGCGAGGTGCATCAGGCCTGAATCGTTGCTCACCGCCAGCGTGCAGCGCTCCAGGCAGGCCGCGGCCTCGGGCAGCGTGAGGGCGCCGCAAAGGTCGATGGCGTCCGGCAGGGC
>CAXTFP010000377.1:0-4038 GCA_964243135.1 uncultured Lichenihabitans sp. | reverse complement strand
GCGCCAGCGGGAGCGCGAAGCCCGCCGCGGCGGCCGCGGCCGGGCGGGCGCCGCCGAACCGGGCCGCGAGCCGCGGGGCGACCGACATGGACAGCACGGCCCCCGTGGCGAAGCAGAGCAGGACGAGCGACAGCGCTTGGCTCGACAGGTCGAGCTGCTGCTGCAGGGTGGGCAATGCGCCCGCCCACAGGCCGATGCCCACGCCGTTGGCGAGGAACAGGGCCGCGGTGCCCAGCCGCGCGCGGACGGGCCGGGGGCGTGACCGATTCGGCTGTCCGTGGGTGCGCGCCCGTGCGGCGCGGGCGTCCGCCGCATCCGAACTCACGAATGCACCAGCGGGGCGCGTGCCTCGACGCCGCCCGCGGCGACACGTCCGGCCTGCGCCGGGGCGGCCGGCGCCGCGACGTGGAGATCCTCCGTCAGCATGTGATCGGCGACGCGCAGCGCCTGGGCCGCGATGGTCAGGGCGGGGTTCACGGCCGACGAGGACGGGAAGAAGGAGGCGTCCACGACGAACAGGTTGGGATGGTCGAAGCTGCGGCAGAAGGGGTCGAGCGCGGCCTTCGCCGGATCCGTCCCGAAGCGCACCGTCCCGCACTGGTGCGAGGTCGAGCCGACGTCCATGAACTTGGTGATGATCAGCGGCAAGCCGGCGCTCCGCAGCAGGCGGCTGCATTCGCGCACCAGCGCGCGATGAGCCTTGAGGTTGTTCTGGACCACCGACAGCTTGATCTGGCCGCCGTCGAGCGTCACCCGGTTGTCGAGGGCCGGTAGGTCCTCCGACATCACCCACCAATCGAAGCTGCGGCGCGCGAGTTCCGCGCTGGCGAAGGCCGGGACGAAGGGATTGCTGGCCGTGAGCATGCCGGCCTGGAGCTTGCCGAGCAGTTGCAGAGCCCCCAGGGGGTACCTGTGTCGGCCGCCGCCGAAGTAGAAGTCGTGGATCACGATCGTCTTCTGGAAGACGGTCGGGTTGGGCTTCAGGCCGACAGCCATCAGCGCGGTGTTGTTGTGCGCCATGTAGTAGCGGCCGACGACGTCCGAACGGTTGGCGACGCCGGCCGGGGCCGCCTCCGTGGCCGAACGCAGCAGCAGAGCCGCGGAATTGACCGCGCTGCAGGCCACCACGACGATCGGCGCCGTCACGGTCTCCACCGCGCCGCGGCTCTCGACCTCGACACCGGTGACCCGCCGCCCGTCGGGAGCGAGGATGAGCCTGCGGGCGTAGGTTTCCGTGCGCAGCTCGAGCCGGCCCGTGCGGAGGGCGGGCTCGACCCCGCAGGTTTCGGCCTCGTTCTTCGCCGCGATTCTGCACGGATAGCCGTCGCAGGTGTTGCAGCGGATGCAATGCCCGCCGGGCGGCAGCTCGATCGACGCCGGTTGCGGGAACGGCCGCACGCCCCGCCGGCGCAGCGCCTCCATCAGCCGCTCGACGGGCGGCTCCGATCGGACCGGCTCGAAGGGGTAATCGCCGCTGCGCGGCGGCTCGGTCGGGTCCGCGCCGGCCTGGCCGTGGACGCGATACATCCGTTCGGCGTCGTCGTAATAGGGCGACAGGTCCTCATAGCCGATCGGCCAAGCCGGGGACACGCCCTCCATGTGCTCCACGGCCTCGAAGTCCCGCTCGCGGAAGCGGATCAGGTTGCAGCCGTAGAACTTGGACGACCCGCCGACGTAATAATAGATCGCCGGCCGGAACGGCCGCCCGTCGCGCCCGAGCCAAGTCTCCTGCGCGGTGTATTTTTTCTGCCTGAAGACGGCGTCCAGGCTCCAGTTGTCGGCCTCGCGCGGCAGGTGGGGGCCTCGTTCGAGCATGAGCACGTGGGCGCCCCGCTCCGTCAGGCGACGCGCGAGCGTGGCGCCGCCGATGCCGCTGCCGACGACGAGGACGTCGGGAGTATCGCTCAAAGCCTTCTCCATTCTGCCTTCGGCCCTGCCCGGCGACGAGGCCGATCCGTCCTGCGAGACGGCCCGACGACGGGGCTGCGTCACATCGTGGGCGCGGCCGGACAGGCCGGGTTGGACCGCCCCCCGAAGGGTGACGAGGTCGGGCTCCAGCGTCAATTGCGCAGGACCATGCGTTCCGCACGCGCATTGGCGCGATCTTCGCGCCACCCTGCGTCGGAAAGGGATCTCGCTGGGGTTGGAAACGCCGCGGCATCGGGCCGATTAGCCCTCCGGCGCAGGCGAGGGCAGGCCCGCAGGCGGGAGACCTCGCCCTCTCGGACGGTCAGCCCCGGTCCTGAAGGATGGGGCGTCACGAAACCGGCACTGATGCGGTGCCGCTCCGGCCTCATCATCGCTCCGGTGGCGGGAGCCTCGGGGGAGGGGCGTCAACCGGGGCTGCCCTCCGGGGCATGGCGCAGTTCCACCACCTCCATCGCCATGGGCCGATGGAACCTTCGCCCCTGCCAGAGCAACGAATGGTGCTCGTCGCCCTGACCGAGCCGGATCTCCTCGACGATGCCGATCAGGATGCTGTGGGAGAAGCCGTCGAACACGTTCCCGACCCGGCAGTCGAGCGCGACGGGAGCGCCGACCAGCATGGGACACCCGGTCGGCCCGGGACTCCAGAGGCCCTGGCGGAAGCGGGCCGATCCCTTTTCGGCCTGGAACTGGCGCGCCACCCCGGACATGGCCGGCGACAGGAGGTTCACGGCGAAGGCCCCCCGGCGGATGATCACGTCGTGCGACGACGCGTTCTTGTTGACGCAGACCAGGACGGAGGGGGGATCGAAGGACAGGCTGCAGACCGCGGTCGCGATGAGGCCGCTCGGCTGGCCGTGCTCCTCGGTCGTGACGGCGTTGACCACGCCCGCGAGCCTGCCCATCGCCTCCTTGAAGGCTTCAACCTTGTCCATCGACGCCTCCCCCGTCCCTCGACGTCACGCGCCGCCGTCGAGGGCGGGCGACTCCGTCACCCCGCAGCGGGGCTCAAAGGTACTGCATGAAATCCGAGGCCTCGGGCAGCGTGGCGAAGCTTTCGACCACCGACCCCCGTTCCACGGCCAGGTCCCAGCGCCGGCGGGCCCGACCGGCTTCCCTGTCGAGCACTTCGCCGGCCCGGGCCTTGAGGGTGCCTCCCCAGGCTTCCGGGTCCGGCTCCAGCGGCGCGTGGACGTCCAGTGTGTGCTGCACGTCGAAGATGCAGCGGAAGCTGTCGAACACCTGCACGCCCTGACCCCGGATCACGATGGAGGGATCGGGCACGGCGCCGTCGTCGCCGTAGACGAAGGACGTCCGGACCCTGTCCACGGCAGGTCCGACCTCCCAGGGGTGGAACGTGCGGTCCGAGGGAGGTGCCGACGGCACCGCGACCCTGGTGATGCCGCAGTGGTTGATCGCCGCCAGGGCTTCGGCCGCGTCCTCGACGAAGATCTCCTTGCGCTCGGGGAGGATGTCGAGCATCCGCAGGTCACCGTAACGCCCGCCGACGTGGAAGGCGTACATCTCCGGATATTGGGACACGAGCGAACCCGAAGCGCGGCGGAACTTGAAGTAGGTGGCCGCGAAGGCGTGGATGAGGAGGGACGCGCCGAGCAGTCCGACCGACGAGTGGATGACGATCCCCAGCCGGTCCGTCTTCTGGAAGCCGGGGAAGACGTCGTAGAGCGTCGACGCCCGTCCTTCGACTTCGACCTGCAGATCATCCGGATCGAACCGCATCGTATGCACTGACGTCTCCCGTGGATCTCGTTGCGTGTGGGGTTCTCGGCCTCGCCGGGGGGCTCCGGAAAGTCTGACCTTTGGCGCCCGAGGACGGATCAGGGATGCGATGGTCAAAACTCGACACCCTTCCGGAGCCGTCACGAGCGTCGCTGATCGCGGCTCGATCCGAATCTTCGAGACCCGTCCCCACGAAGCCGAGCGACACTCGGTCTGGCAGTCCGCCCGACGCCGACGTGGTGCGGCGAGTCCGCTCGGAGCGCCGGCTCAGAACGTGGGGCTCACCTGCTCCAGGCCGAGGAGCGCGCGCCCGTAGATCTCGCGCCCGATGTCGCCGTTGACGTAGGCATGGCGGCTCGCGACCTCCACGTC
>CAXTFP010000376.1:0-4043 GCA_964243135.1 uncultured Lichenihabitans sp. | reverse complement strand
ACGCTGTCGACCAGCGTCCCGTCGACGTCGAAGATGACGGCCTCGATCATGTTCGACCTCCCCGGATGGCATCGGCGAACGTCGCCGACGGAGGGGAGTTCCGCGCCGTCACGCCGTCAGGTGGGCCGCAATCCGGGCCGCGAGGGCGGCCAGCACCTCAGGCTTCTCCATCGGCCCGCCGGGCGGACGGACGGGCTCGCCCTCGCGCCGGGGCAGGAGGTGGAAGTGGAGGTGGAACACCTCCTGGCCGCCGGCGCGCTCGCTGAACTGATGCAGGGTGAGGCCCTCCGCGCCGAGCGCCTTCACGGCCGCGCGGCCGACGCGCTGTACCCGCCCCATCAGGGCGCCGAGCGCGTCGGCGTCGATGTCGAGCAGGGTGCGGGCCGGCGCCTTGGGGATGACGAGGACGTGGCCCTCGACGCGCGGCATGATGTCCATGAAGGCCAGCGCGACCTCGTCCTCGTACACCTTCGCGCAGGGGATCTCGCCGCGCAGGATCCGGGCGAAGATGTTGCCGTCGTCGTAGGGCTGCATCGCGACCTCCCCGCGCGCGGCTTCAGCGCTCGCTGATCGGGCCGTAGTCGCGTGCGCCCTCGCCCGTGTAAAGCTGGCGCGGCCGGCCGATGCGCTGGTTCGGGTCCTCGATCATCTCCTTCCACTGCGCGATCCAGCCGACCGTGCGGGCGACGGCGAACAGCACCGTGAACATCGAAACCGGGAAGCCCAGCGCCTTCAGGGTGATGCCGGAATAGAAGTCGACGTTGGGATAGAGCTTCTTCTCGATGAAGTAGTCGTCCGACAGGGCGATCCGCTCCAGCTCGATCGCGACTTCGAGTAGCGGGTCGTCCTTGATGCCCATCTCGCTCAAGACCTCGTGGCAGGTCTTCTGCATGATCTTGGCGCGGGGATCGTAGTTCTTGTAGACGCGGTGGCCGAAGCCCATCAGGCGGAACGGGTCGTTCTTGTCCTTCGAGCGCTTGATGAACTCGGGGATACGCTCCACCGAGCCGATCTCGGCCAGCATCTTCAGCGCCGCCTCGTTGGCGCCGCCGTGGGCCGGGCCCCACAGGCAGGCGATGCCGGCCGCGATGCAGGCGAAGGGGTTGGCGCCCGAGGAGCCCGCCAGCCGCACCGTCGAGGTCGAGGCGTTCTGCTCGTGGTCCGCGTGGAGGATGAAGATGCGGTCGAGCGCGCGCGACAGCACCGGGTTGACCTTGTATTCCTCGCAGGGCACCGCGAAGCACATGCGCAGGAAGTTCGAGGTGAAGTCGAGGTCGTTCTTCGGATACACGAAGGGCTGGCCGATCGTGTACTTGTAGGCCATCGCGGCGAGCGTCGGCATCTTGGAGATCAGGCGGATCGACGCGATCATCCGCTGCTGCGGGTCCGAGATGTCGGTGGAGTCGTGGTAGAAGGCCGACAGCGCCCCGACGCAGCCGGTCATCACGGCCATGGGATGCGCGTCGCGGCGGAAGCCGGCGAAGAACCGCGCCATCTGCTCGTGCACCATCGTGTGGCGCGTCACGGTGTAGTCGAACTCGGCCTTCTGGGCCTTGGTGGGCAGCTCCCCGTAGAGCAGCAGGTAACAGCTTTCGAGAAAGTCGCCGTGCTCGGCGAGCTGCTCGATCGGGTAGCCACGGTACAGCAGCACGCCCCTGTCGCCGTCGATGTAGGTGATCTTGGACTCGCAGCTCGCCGTCGAGGTGAAGCCGGGGTCGTAGGTGAACATCCCCGTCTGGGCGTAAAGCTTGCCGATGTCGAGCACCGCCGGCCCGATCGTCCCCTGCTTCATGGGAAGGTCGACGGACTTCTCGTCGACCGACAGTGTACCGGGATGGAGGGTCATGGGGCAGCCTCTGCGAGGGGAACGGCGGGCCGGAGGGGGAGACCCGCGTCAGGCCCCGGGTGGCCTTGTGCGGTGCACCAAAGCTAAATCATCGGCAATCGCCGTCAAGACGGCCGCGTGGCGCGGGTCCGGCGCACGACATTTCGGCACCGCCCCGCGGCTTCACGGGGACGCTGGGGCGGGCGTCCGGTCGCGCAGGCGGGCGAGGCTTTCCTCGCGCCCCAGCACCTCCAGCACGTCGAAGATGCCGGGCGAGGTGGAGCGGCCCGTCAGGGCGGCGCGCAGCGGCTGCGCCACCTGGCCGAGCTTGGCGCCCGTCTCCTCGGCGTAGGCGCGCACGGCCGCCTCGGTGCCGGCGGCCGACCAGCCGTCCACCGCCTCCAGCCGGGGCAGCAGCCGGCCCAGCGTCTCGGCGCCGCCCTTCGCCAGGATGTCGTCGGCCTTGGCGTCGAGCGGCAGCGGGCGCTCGGCGAAGAGGAACATGGCGCCGTCGAGCAGCTCGATCAGCGTCTTGGCGCGCTCCTTCAGGCCCGGCATGGCGTGCAGGAGCTTCGCCCGCATCCCGGCGTCGAGCTTGGCCGCCACGGCGTCGCCGCCGGTGAGGTGGGGCAGGGTGGCGACCAGCGCGTCGAGGAGGAGCGCGTCGTCGGTGTGGCGGAGGTAGTGCCCGTCCATGTTCTCGAGCTTGACGAAGTCGAAGCGCGACGGCGACCGGCCGATCGAGGCCGTGTCGAAGGCCGCGATCATCTCGTCCGTGCTGAAGAACTCGCGGTCCCCCTGGCTCCAGCCCAGGCGCAGCAGGTAGTTGCGCAACGCCTCGGGCAGGAAGCCCATGGCCCGGTAGGCCTCGACCCCGAGCGCGCCGTGGCGCTTGGACAGCTTCGACCCGTCCGGCCCGTGGATCATCGGCACGTGCCCCATGGTCGGGACGGGCCAGCCGAGCGCTTCGTAGATCTGGATCTGGGTTGCCGAATTGGTGAGGTGGTCGTCGCCGCGGATGATGTGGGTCACGCCCATGTCGTGGTCGTCCGCCACCACGGCCAGCATGTACATCGGCGTGCCGTCCGACCGCACGAGGACGCGGTCGTCGAGGTCCTTGTTGGCCCAGGCCACGCGGCCCTGCACCTCGTCGTCCAGCACCGTCTGGCCGTCGAGCGGCGCCCTGAGGCGGATCGTGGGGCTGACGCCGGGAGGCGCCTCGCCCGGGTCCCGGTCGCGCCAGCGCCCGTCGTAGCGCGGCGGCCGCTTCTCGCGCCGCGCGGCCTCGCGCATCTCGGCCAGCTCCTCGGGCGTCTCGTAGGCCTGGTAGGCGCGGCCCGAGGCGAGCAGAAGCCCGGCGACCTCCTTGTGCCGCTCCGCGCGCTGCGCCTGATAGACGACCTCGCCGTCCCAATCGAGGCCGAGCCAGCGCAGCCCGTCGAGGATCGCGTCGATGGCCGCGGCGGTCGAGCGCTCGCGGTCGGTGTCCTCGATGCGCAGCAGCATCCGGCCACCCTGCCGGCGCGCGTAGAGCCAGTTGAACAGCGCCGTGCGGGCGCCGCCAATGTGGAGAAAGCCCGTGGGCGACGGCGCGAAGCGCGTGATCACGGGCTCGGGCATGGTTCTCGACACTTTTAGCTGGAACGGAGGAGGAACGCCGGAAGCCGTGGCCTTGCCGGGGCGGCGCCGCTCTAACATGAAGGGTGGAGTTGCCACAAACGGCGGGATGCCGCCATGGGGAGCGCTTCGGGGAAGGGTGGGCTCGCCGGCGTCGTGTCGGGCGCGAGGGCGCGCGGCGCCTCCGCCCTGGCGCACCGCCTGCCCGCCCTTTCCTTCGCGCGGGCCTGGGCGGCGGAGCGGGACGAGCGCCGTCCCTTCCTGTGGCTTCCGGTCGCGGCCGGGGCCGGGGTGTTCCTGTATCTCGGCGCCGCCCGCGAGCCGGTGCTGTGGCTGCCGCTGACCCTCGCGGCCGCGAGCGCCGCGGCCTGCGGGCTCCTGCGCCGTCGCCCCTTGCCCTTCGCGCTCTCGCTCGGCGCCCTGGCCCTCGTCGCGGGCTTCCTGTCGGCGGAACTGCGGGCGCGGGCCGTCGCCACGCCGATGCTGGCCCGCATCCGCATCGTCAAGCTGACCGGCACGGTGGAGGAGGTGGACCTCCGGCCCGCGGGCGCCGCCCGACTCCTCCTCGCCGTGACGGGCGCGGAGGGGCTCGACCCGACCC
>CAXTFP010000375.1:0-4048 GCA_964243135.1 uncultured Lichenihabitans sp. | reverse complement strand
CGAGCCTACCCGAACAAGTCCACTGACCGTCCACGGAAACGGGTCAATCCCAGTTGGTTGCGTGCCCCCGCAACCACAACAGAAGACCGCCACTCGATGGAGTTGGCGGGCTCCTCCGTGTTCGGGACTACGATCTGCCCTGACAGCAGTGAAGGCGAGCCGACGGGCCTGGCGCTGCCAAGCCGGGGCGCTCAGTCCGCGTCGAACGTCTCCGCGCCCGTCGCTGGACCATCGCAGGTGGATCAGCCTGTCGCCGGCGCGGCGTTTGCGGCTCTCGTCGCCCTCGCCGAGGAGCTCGGCCGCCTGCCGGCGCGGCGCGAACTCGCGGAGATCCGAAGCCGGCGCGGCTATGGACTTTCCCAACTCCTGCTCGGCATGTCCATCATGGCAGTGGCGTTGATTCTGATCGCCGGCGCACTGAGCTGACTCTTGCCTTGAGATCGGCAGCGGTGGTGGAGCGCTCGAAGAGAGAGTCGGATCCAAAGTACTTGCTCCAGAGGAGATTAGCCCTCAAGCAGCCTGGATTGGACCCAACATTCTTACCAGTTTTCTTACCGGATCCGCGTGCCGATGGAGCGGTCGGGCTTCGCTCTGGCTCGTTGTGCTCGCCGCTGTTTCCTCACGACGAGTTCGACGCTTCGGCGACCTCATCGTGCCGTGATTCAGCCGAGGAGGTCGGTCCACAAGGTCGCGTAGCCGGGCCAAGCAATGGAAGCTCTGCGGCAGCCAGTGCGGGCCGATGTCGAAGATCCCGACGGCCGTGCGGCCCTCGTCGTGACGGCCCGTGACCAGCAACGGGTGGCCGCCCTGGTCGTCGGGAGGCCGCTGGATCTACCGACATAGGCGGGGTCGCGATCGTCGAAACTGAGTGAGCGGCGACCACGAAGCGGGCGCCCTGCCCATTGTCGGACAAGATGTCCGGGACGATCAGGCCCTGGATGTCCTTCGATCGACACTGTTCTCGGCGCAACGTCGACGGCGCGTGCCATCGCTTCGTCCACGCCGCGGCGCTTGGCGAACAGAGAGCCAAAGACGCAGTCGCGGCAAGCACAAGCCCGACATCCGCCGCACGGGCTCACTCCAGCCCCACGAAACGTTAGCCGGTTTTTGCCGAGCTGCTCAAAGGAAGCGGGCCAGCGAGAAGGGCGCCAGGTCGATGCCGCTGCGCCCCTCCGTCAGGACCTCCGCGACGGCCGCGCCGATCCCGGCGGAATGCTTGAAGCCGTGGCCGGAGCAGGCCGACACCACCATCACCCTGTCCCGGGTGGGATGCCGGTCGATGATGAAGCCGCGGTCGGGCGTCACCGTGTAGAGGCAGGCCGCGGCCTGCACCACCCGCGGGGTGGCGCCGACGAAGCGCCCCTCGACGTTGCGGCGGTACATGCCGGCGGACTCCGACGGGTCCACGGCGCGGTCGACCCGCTCGGCCGTCGTCGTGGTCTCGTATTGCTCCGAGGCCACCTTGAGGCGGGCCTCCCCCGGCAGGGGCGGGAAGCCGTAAAGGTAGTCGGTGTCGGCCGCGCCATGCATCCAGATGAAGACCGGCGACCGGGCGTCGTAGGCGCTCGTGTCGTCGAGGACGTACCAGTGGAGCAGTTGCCGGCTGACCGTGAGCAGGCGCTCGAAGGGCTGCCCCAGCAGCGGCGCGGTCCAGGCGCCGGCCGACACGACCGCCTGATCGGCGTGCAGTGGGCCGCGGGACGTCTCGATGCGCACGCCCCCCTCGACCTGCTCGATTCCCAGCACGTCGACGTCGGTCCGCACCTCGGCCCCGAGTTCGGCGGCGCGCTTCAGCTGCGCGGCCACGCAGGCCTCGGGCCTGACGTAGCCGCCTCCGGCCTCGTAATAGGCCTTCTCGTCGCCCCGCAGCCCGAGGAACATGGGGAAGCGCCGGGCCACCTCGGCGCCGTCGACCACCTCGTGGGCGATGCCGTAGGCCTCCGCGGAAGCGATCGAGCGGGCCGTGAAGTCCCGCATGCCGTGATGGGACGTCACGCCGTCGCCCGGCCCCATCACCAGCGCGCCGCACTGCGTGAAGAGCTCGAGGCCCGTGTCAGCCTCGAGCTCCCGCCAGATCCGATGCGAGTTCACGACGAAGGGGACGTAGTCGCGCCCCTCGCCGACGGCTTGGCGGGTGATCCGCGTCTCACCGTGGCTCGATCCCAGGGTGTGGGGCGGCCTGAAGCGGTCGAGGCCCACCACGCGGGCGCCCCGCCGGGCCGCCTGGTACAGGGTGGCGCTGCCCATGGCACCGAGGCCGATGACGGCGAAGTCGACGTGATCCTTCATGGACGAAACGGTCCTCGTGCGGGGGCTGTGCTGCGCGCCGCCGGGCGGACGCCGCCGCTCGCCCGCGGGTCGGTCGAGCCGGCGCTCCGCGGCGGGACTGTGGCCGGAGGGTCGAGCGGCCGGCAGCAGGAAATCGACCCGGCGCATCACGGCCGCGACCCGTGCCGCCGCTCGGGCTCAGGCGGCCAGGAGGCGGGCCAGTTCGGCGGAGATGAGAGCCGGATCCGCGTCGCGGACGGTGGGGAGCTTCTCGCGAGCGGCCGCGACCTCGGCCCGGTCGAGGCGCGCCACCGCCAGCCCGGGATCGGGGCCGAGCCTGGCGCGCTCCGTCCCCGACGCGTCGAGGATGCGGGAGCCGCCCCAGAACTGGAGGTCGCCCCGGCCGCCGCAATGGTTGGCCATCATCACGGGCAGGCCGTAGGTCATGGCCGTGTGGCGGAGATTGACGTCCCACCCCCCGGGGTTGTCGAACCCCTGCACGGCCCCGAGGGCGGAGGCCACGGGGACGATGAGGAGGTCGATCCCCTGAAGGGCCGCGAGCCAGGGCAGGGCCGGATTCCAGGCGTCGGCGCAGATCAGCGTCGCGACCGACAGGCCCCGGGGCAGCCGCGCCGCCTCGACCGTCCGGCCCGCCGCGTAGTGCAGGCCTTCCCGGAGGTTGCCGTAGGTCGGCAGATTGACCTTGCGGTGGACGTGCAGGCAGCGCCCGCCCGACAGCAGGGCCTGGGCGTTGTAGGCCCGCCCGTCCGCGGCCCGCTCGATGAAGCCGAGCGACACCGTCATGTCGCCGGCCTCGTCCGCGAGGCGCCGGAGCTCGGGCGACGCGACCGTGCGGGCGCAACCCGCGACGTCGGGATGGGTCGCGTAATCCGTCAGGGACAGTTCGGGGAAGACCAGGAGCTCGACGCCCCGCTCGCGCGCCGCAGCGATCGCGTCGCTGTGCAGGGCCGCGTTGCCTATGACGTCGCCGGCCCGGCAGGCGATCTGCGCCACGGCGACCGTGAGATCCGTCATCTCCACCTCACCTCAGTGCGGCGCCCGGGCCGGGCGCGCCGCGGCGAGGACTACATCGCGAGCCGGCGCCCGGCCAGCCCTCGGGCCGCGGCAGCACCCGAAATCCGACCGTGTCGGGAAGCCGGTCTCGGCGGTCGAAATCATCGCCCTCGCGGGATGGGAAGCTCCCGACAATGAGGCTCGACGACAGCAGGAAAGGGCCCTCCCCTATGGCCACCTACGCACCGGATCCGGCATCGATCGCGGGAAAGCCGCTGGACATCGCGGAACACGCGCAGCTCCTGGTGATCGGCGCCGGCCCGGCCGGCCTCGCGGCCGCCCTGGAGGCCGCGCGCCAGGGCCTCCGGGTCATGCTGGTGGACGAGAACCCGATCCCGGCCGAAACCATGGGCGAGGACGTCCCGCTCCTCTTCGGGCAGCGCGCGGCCGGCGCCGTGCGCAACCGCAACGCCATGATGGAGGCCGTCGTGGAGAGCGATCCCGACATCGCCGAGGCCTTCGAGGCGGGGGTGGACGTGCGGCTGGGCACGGTCGCCTGGGCGCTCTACGCCAACGGGCCGAGCGTCGGCTGGCTCCCGGGCCCCGTGGCGGGTCTGGCGGACGGCGGGCGGTCCTGGCTGGTGGGCTGCGAGCGCGTCATCGTGGCGGCCGGGCGGCGCGACATGGGGCTGGCCTTCCCCGGGTGGGACAGCGCCGGCGTGACGGGCGCCACGGCGGCCGAGCGGCTGGCGTCGCGCTATGGCGC
>CAXTFP010000374.1:2688-4057 GCA_964243135.1 uncultured Lichenihabitans sp. | reverse complement strand
GATGGGGCGGCATGAATGCGATCTCGGCGGGGCGGGCCGGGATGCCGGTCCACCGGCGCCCGGCGTCCGGCGACGCGGCACCTTCACCCGAGATTAAGGATGATTCCTTACCGATCCTTCACCCTGAACGGAGGTTCGGCGCCGCCTTGACGGACGGGTGGCGAGCCGTCACGGTCCCGCGCTTCCGCCGACCCGGCCCCTCCGGGCCGCACACCCAGGCCAAAGCCGGCCCCGAGTCCCAGGATCCATGCGCCTCTACCTCGACTTCGAAAAGCCCGTCGCCGAGATCGAGGCCAAGATCGAAGAGCTGAGGCAGGTGGCGAGCAACGAGGACGCGATCCCGATCGGCGAGGAGTTGACTCGGCTGGAGGTCAAGGCCGCCCAGGCCTTGGCGGAACTCTACAGGGCCCTGACGCCCTGGCAGAAGATGCAGGTGGCCCGCCATCCGCAGCGGCCTCACTTCTCCGACTACTGCCGCAGCCTCATTACCGATTTTACCCCGCTCGCGGGCGACCGGGCCTTCGGCGAGGACGAGGCCATCGTGGGCGGGCTCGGCCGCTTCCGCGGCCGCGCAGTCTGCATCATCGGCCAGGAGAAGGGGTCGGACACCGACAGCCGCATCAGGCACAACTTCGGCATGGCGCGGCCCGAGGGCTACCGCAAGGCCGTGCGGCTGATGGAGCTGGCCGACCGGTTCGACCTGCCCGTGGTGTCGCTGGTCGACACGGCCGGCGCTTTCCCGGGCATCGAGGCCGAGGAACGCGGGCAGGCCGAGGCCATCGCGCGCTCGACCCAGACCTGCCTGGAGCTCGGCGTGCCCAACGTGGCGGTGATCATCGGCGAGGGGGGCTCGGGCGGCGCCATCGCCATCGCGGCCGCCAACGCGGTGATCATGCTGGAGCACTCCATCTACAGCGTGATCTCGCCCGAAGGCGCGGCCTCCATCCTGTGGCGCGACCCCGGCCGTGCGCAGGACGCCGCGACCAGCATGAAGATCACCGCGCAGGACCTGTTGCGCTTCGCCATCATCGACGCGGTGGTGGCCGAGCCGGCCGGCGGCGCCCACAGCGACCCCGACGCCGCCATCGCGGCGACGGGCGACGCCATCGACGAGGCTCTCGGCGGCTTCGACGGCTGGTCGCGCGAGCAGGTACAGACGGCGCGGGCCGACAAGTTCCTGGCGATCGGGCGGCGGTGAGGCGGGCCGGCCGACAGAGATCGTCCCTGTCTTTCGAGAGCCGTGGCGAAGACGCGTCGGGGTCCACCGCGGAGTCGACGCGATCCGCGATCTCACTCGACGAGGTGTCGTTTCGCTCCTATATTCGACGATGCCAGCCGGGTGTGGGTTTGCCCTTGCGAGCCCCCGTCG
>CAXTFP010000374.1:0-2678 GCA_964243135.1 uncultured Lichenihabitans sp. | reverse complement strand
AGACCTCGGTTGGCAGCGTCTTTCAGGGAAACCGCTTGGTCCCGACGACTTGAGGCCGGATCTTGGCGCAGAGTCTCAGAACGGCTTGAAAGGCAGGCTTGGGCGGGTTTGCCTTCAGGTGCTCCCCGTAGGACAGACCGAGGCCATCGGCCGTAGAGTCCGCGAGGATCTGGCCTTCGATCCTCAATCCCTTGTTGAGGAAATACGTCACCAGATCGATGATCTGGATGTTGGGATTGTTCTTCGACTGCACGAAATGGACCGAGTCGATGATCTTTGTGATCCTCGGCGATCCGTAGCCCCAGCCCGCGCTGGTCTGTTTGTAGCGGACCAAGTCGTCGATGACCTTCTGCTCCATCTCCTTGTTCTCGTCCGCGATGATCAGCCCAAGGCTGTCTTTGGCCTGCAGGAAATCCTCCAGCCGCTCTGCGAGGAGGCGGAAGGCCAAGCTGTGCGGATGCTCGCTCACGCCGGACTTCAGCTTGTCGATAGCGGCCCACATGATCGGGATGTCCTCCCTGATCAGGATGTCGAGGACGTCGTCGCAGGCCGCGATCCGTCCCTCGGGCCTCACGGTCTTGAACAGGCCCGATCCGCCGAAGACATCGCTGCCGTGGAGTTCGAACCCCTTCTGCCAGAAGATGTCGGGAAAGCGGGCCGCGACGACCCCCGCGACCTGGCGAGCGAGCGCCTCGACCTTGCCCTCCTCGACCAGCATGGCCCCGATCATGTGGATCGGCTGGTCGGGATCCCTATGGGCGCCCGTGTTGCCGGCCTCATCGGTGTAGATCAGGTACATGCCGGTCCCGTCAGCCCCTTCGGCAGTTCCATTCCTAGGCCGCTCCCACCGGATCGGGAAGACGGAGCTTACGAAGGACCTCAGGCGCTGCCGCGGAGGATGTCCTGAGGGAACGGGCCCGAGAGTCACCCGAAAGCCGCACGCCTTCGAAAAATCGCTCGCGCGCCCGGGAACTTTTCGGCGCGACCCGGCGCGGGTTGCGCTAACGGGAGCTTAAGCCTTAGAACCCTAAGCAGCCTATCGCGGATCGATCCGCGACAGGCTGCTCATCCTCCCCGTGAGAAGCGGTCAGGATTTCGTGGGCGAACCCACGACATCCTGCCGAGGGGTGGCGGGCGGCACGAAGCCCATCCCGGGGCGCGAGCGACGGATCACAGCGACATGCGGGCATCACGCGCGTTCAAGGTTCTCAACCGTCTCGCCCTGGCGGCGGCCGGCGCGGCCCTGCTGGCGGGCTGCAACGAGGACCTCGGCGTTTCCAACAGCGCCCGCGCCTTCTCCCCCATCCCCGAGGCGACGCTCCAGTCCTTCACGGCCAAGGGCACGACCAAGAACGCCCCCGTCCTGATCCGCGCCTATAAGAAGGAGGCGGAGTTCGAGGTCTGGAAGCAGCAGGGGGCCGAGGGCCGCTACGTCTACGTCAAGACCTTCCCGATGTGCCGCTGGTCCGGCCAGCTCGGCCCCAAGGTGCGCGAAGGCGACCGGCAGGTGCCGGAGGGCTTCTACACGATCACGCCGGGCTCGATGAACCCGAACTCGGCCTATTACCTGTCGTTCAACGTCGGCTATCCCAACGCCTATGACCGCGCCTGGGGCCACACCGGCGGCTCCATCATGGTGCACGGCATCTGCTCCTCGGCCGGCTGCTTCTCGATGACCGACCAGCAGATCGAGGAAATCTACGCGATCATGCGGGAAGCCTTCGCGGGCGGCCAGCGCGCCGTGCAGATGCAGAGCTTCCCGTTCCGCATGACGGCCGAGAACATGGCCAAGCACCGGCTCGACCCCAACATCGGTTTCTGGCGCGAGCTGAAGAAGGGCGCCGACGAGTTCGAGGTCACCAAGATGCAAACGCCGGTCGGCGTGTGCAACAGGCACTACGTCTTCGCCAAGGCCAAGGGCGGCGCGAGCTTCGATGCCGAGTCGGCCTGCCCGCCGCTCGACCTCGACCAAGAGATCCTGCGCGCCGTGTCCGACAAGGAAGCGAAGGATGAAGGTGAGGTCCAGAGTCTCATCGCCAAGGGCGTGAAGCCGATCCGCATCGTCTACCAGGACGGCGGTCAGAACCCCGCCTTCTCGCACCGCTTCGCCGAGGTGAGCCGCCCCGACGCCATCGCGGCGCCGCCGACCGAGATCGTGCTGGACGACAGCCCCAAGGCCAAGCCCGTCGCCGTGCAGATCGCCGCCGCCCGGGCCACCATCGGCGACGGCTTGGCCAAGCCCGAGCCGGCCGTGTCCTCCGCGGCGGCGACGCCCGCCGCGGTGGCCGCCCCTGCCTCCAGGCCGGGCGCGAAACCCGTCAAGCCGGTGATGACGGCCTCTGCCAAGGGCGCCCGCAAGCCCGATGACGTGACCGGGACGGTGCCGGCGGCCCTCGAGGCCGCGCCCTCGGCCTACGCCAAGGAGGAGCCGAAGAGCGCCACGCGCAGCTTCTTCGACCGCGTGATGACCATGGGCGGCCTGTCCGCCCCCGACGCGCCCGCGACCGGCTCCGGCCCGCAGGCCGCGGCACCGGCCTCCGCCAAGCCCGGCCCGCAGGCGTCCCTGCCGGCCTCGGCCCACGCGGCGAGCACCGCGGGGCTCGACCCGAACTACGTCGCCCTGGCGCCCGTGAAGGACTGAGCGGGCCTCCGGCGGGGCGCCGCTCCGCCTCGGCTAT
>CAXTFP010000373.1:0-4064 GCA_964243135.1 uncultured Lichenihabitans sp. | reverse complement strand
CATCGCGAGGTCGGCCGCGTGGGCGACGCGGCCGGGGTCGGGCCGGTGCTGCACGGGCGAGAACTCGCGGGCGGGGTCGGGCGCGCCGCTGCCCTTGAAGGAGATCGCGCCGGCCAGGATGCGACCGTCCACCTCGGGCAGGACGACGTTCATGGCGAGGTCGGCCGCGCCGAGCCCGCGGGCGCTGGCCGCCCAGGCGTCGCGCTCGCCGCCGGACTGGACCACCTGCAGCACGGGGGCGTCGGCCGCGTCGAGCGCCGTGCCGCCCTCGCCCCGGCGGGCCGAGAAGGCCTTGGGGTTGAGCACCACGTCGGGCGGGTCGGCCGCGATGAGGCGCCCCAGGGCCTCGGCGGCCTCCTCGTCCTTGAGGCTCGACGCCGCGAAGGCCGTGACGCGCGCGCCGCGGGCGGCGAGCGCGTCGGCCAGCGCCGCGACAGGGGCCGTGTCGCCAGCCAGCAGCGCCGAACGATAGAGGACGATCAGCGCGTGGGGCACCTCCGTCGCGAGGGGGGCTTTCCCTTCTCCCCTCGGGGAGAAGGTGCCCGGCAGGGCGGATGAGGGGAGTTCCACAGGTGGTGGATCCCCCCTCATCCGGCGCTTCGCGCCACCTTCTCCCCGCTGGGGAGAAGGGCAAGCCTCGCGGGTGCCAACGCTAGCCCCGGAGGGGAGAAGGGCGTGATGGGCCGCCATCGTGGAGGGAGGACGGCACAGGGAGGGGCACACGGCGCCCGCGGGCAGCCTCTCGGGCTCGCGCCACGCGACGTCGCGCCCGATGCGCGCGGCGAGGAAGCGGAACGCCTGGGCGAGGTTCTCCGGCCCGCCTTCGCGGAAGAAGCGCCACAGCCGGCGCAGGTCCTCGATCGGCAGGGTCGAGAGGGCGTCGAGCCGCGGGTCGAGCTGCTCGCAGCCGGGGATGGCCGCGAGGTGGAAGCCGTGCCGGCGCGCCGCGGCGCCGAGTTCCTCCAGCCCGTAGCGCCAATAGTCGAGCCCGCCCAGGATCCGTACCAGAACGAGGCGCGAGCGCGCCGCGACCCGCTCGACGTAGAGGTCGACCGAGAACGGGTGCTGCAGCCCCTTCAGCCCGGCGAGGCGCAGGCTCGGCAGGCCCTCGATCCCGTCGACCGCGGCGGCCAGCGCCGCCAGATCCCCGTCCGAGAAGGACAGGGCCACGATGTCGGCCGGCGTCTGGGCGACATCGACCGCGGCGGGGGCCGGGTCGAGCGAGCCTCGCGCGAGGGGCAGGAGGTGCATGGGGGGCGGCTCAGGCCGCGATGTCGAGCGCGACGGCGGCTCGGTCGAGGCCCTTCTCGCCGATCACCACGAGTCGACCGCGCCGCTCCTCGCCGGGCGCCCAGGGGCGGTCGAAGCCGTGGCGGAAGCGCGTGCCGACGCCCTGCACGAGGAGCCGCATCGGCTTGCCCGACACGGCCAGAAAGCCCTTCATCCGCAGCACGCCGTGGCGCCCGGCCACGGCCGCGAGCCGGTCCGCGAAACCCGCCGGGTCGGCGAGCGGGGGCACGTCGAGCACGAAGCTGTCGAAGTCGTCGTGGTCGTGGCCCTCCTCGGCGTCGTGGTGCGAGGGCCGGGCGTCGAGGTCGTCCTCGGCCGCGGCCCCGATGCCGAGCAGCACGTCGACGTCGACCCGGCCCTCGCGGGTCGCCACCACCTTGACGGCGCGGGGCAAGGTGGCGCGGATCTCGGCCGACACGGCGTCGAGCCGCTCGGGCGTCAGGAGGTCGGCCTTGTTCAGCACGACGAGGTCGGCGCACAGGAGCTGGTCCTCGTAGACCTCCTCCAGCGGGTTGTCGTGGTCGACGGCGCCGTCGGCCTCCCGCTGGGCCGCGAGCTTCGCGGGGTCGTCGGCGAAGCGCCCCTCGGCCACGGCCGCGCCGTCCACCACCGCCACCACGCCGTCGACCGTGACGCGGGCGCGGATCGCCGGCCAGTCGAAGGCCTTCACCAGCGGCTTCGGCAGTGCCAAGCCCGATGTCTCGACGACGATGTGGTCGGGCCGCGGCTCGCGCGCCAGCAGCGCCTCGATGGCCGGCACGAAGTCGTCCGCCACCGTGCAGCACAGGCAGCCGTTGGCGAGCTCGACGATGTTCTCGTCCGGGCAGGACGCGACCCCGCAGGCGCGCAGGATGTCGCCGTCGACCCCGACGTCGCCGAACTCGTTGATGATCAGCGCGAGGCGGCGCCCGTGGGCGCCCCCGAGCAGGTGGCGGATCATCGTGGTCTTGCCGGCCCCGAGAAAGCCGGTCACCACCGTCACGGGGACCTTGGCGAGCTGGTTCATGCTGTGGGTCCTGCCATGGGGAGCGGCGGCACGCGGGCCACGACGCCGCGCTTGATGGGGTCGGCGCGCAGCTTCCAGGGGATGAGCCCCTCCGGGGCGGCGGCATAGAGGCGGGCCGCCTCGGCCACCACCGCGGCCGAGCCCTCGGCCGGCAGGTCGCCGTAGACGTAGGTCCACTTGCCGGGCGCCGCGAAGCTCACCGTGCAGGGCCGCCGGCACACGCTCAAGCATTCCACCGGCACGAGCGCCACGGTGGGGTCGGGGCCGAAGGCTTGCGCGAGGGCGTCGTGGAGGCGGCGGCCGGCGCGCGTCTCTGCGGGATCGCCCTCGGCCCGGCAGGTCACGCAGACGTAGACGGTGGTGGGAGCCGCCGCGGCGGGTGGTGACGGTTCATCCGACGACATCTCGTTCCGCGCCCCTCTTCACCGGTGGAGCGCGACGCATGCGTCCGGCGCTGGACGCGCCGGGATGGCCGGCCGCCGCGCGGGGACGCGTGGGGGGCGGTCAGGCCCCGGGACACCCCGCCCGGCGCGCGCAGACGATCGCGGCGCCGTCTCGGTGGACGGCGGCGCCAGCACGGGCAGGTTTCCTGGCTCGCGGATCGAGCGCCGGGACCGTCGCCTTCCCAGGACGCGCGAGGGGCGCATCCCAGTGGCGTTATGACGATCCGGCTTTCCGCTCACAGTTGCGGGGGCAGCCGCGGCCTCCCGGACCCCGAAGGCTCCGGACCGCATTCCCGTCCGGCGCCCTCGCGGGCCGCCGGCCCCCTCGCGGGGGACCGATGCTGTGCTGAGCAATAGGGCGGGGGCGACGCGAGGTCAAATCGGCGGGGCCGGGCTGTCCGGAACACCGCCCATCGGGACCGAAAGCGAGTGAGCCGGCGCCTCAACGTACGCTTGACGTACAACGGATATGCCGGTTAGCCTCACGTCATGATCCTGGACTATCGGGACAGGCGGACGGCGGATTTCGCGGCCGGGGAGAGAGTTCGGGCCTTTCAGGGGTTCGACCGGCAGGGCTGGAAGAGGCGCGACATCCTCTCCGCGGCGACGAGCCTCGACGACCTGCGGTCTCTCCCGAGCAACCGGCTTGAAGCGTTGCGCGGCGACCGCGCCGGACAGTTCAGCATCCGCATCAACGAACAGTGGCGGATCTGTTTCGAATGGCCGGCCGGCCAGCCCGGACCGTCGCAGGTCGAGATCGTCGACTATCACTAGCCTTCTCGGCAGTTTCAGAGGATCGAAGCCATGAGCAGACCGCCCATCCACCCCGGCGAAATCCTCGCCGACGAGCTGGAGGAGCTCGGCATCACCCCGACCGAGCTGTCCCGTCAGATCAACGTGACGCCGAACCGCGTCACGCAGATCATCCAGGGCAAGCGGTCCATCACCGGCGACACCGCCCTGCGCCTGGGTCACTGGTTCGGCAACAGCCCGGAGTTCTGGCTCAATCTGCAATCCGCCCATGATCTCCGGCTTGCGACGCAGGCGGCCGGCGCCGAAATCGAGGCATTGCCGGTGCGGCCCGGAGCCGGACGGCAGGACGTGCCGGCACAGCCAAGCCTGACCTGAAGGTCGAAGATAGTCTCTTGTGAAACACCGATGTTGGCTTGAGCAGCGAGACCCGGAACCCGAGGTCCAACAAGCCTCGGGTGGGAAACATGGCGTCAATGTCCCGCTTGGGACGTCCAGGGATCGACGATGTCGACGCCCATCGGCGCGAAATCAACGACGTTGCGCGTCACGACCGTCAGACCGTGCACCAGGGC
>CAXTFP010000372.1:0-4066 GCA_964243135.1 uncultured Lichenihabitans sp. | reverse complement strand
GTCACCGGCCGCCGCCTTCCGCTTCGCGATCGCGGCGCGCCCGCCCGTCCTCCGCTCGTCGAGGAGCCGCGCGGATTCCGCGAGCTCCCGCCGCCCGGTCCTGGCGCCGTGGGCCGCGATGGCCCCCGTCAGGCGCTCGATCTCCGCCCTGCATTCCCCGATCAGTTCACGGGCCGCCGCGAGATCCTCGGCCTCGGCCTCGACATGGCGCTGGGCCGCGGCGATCCGCGCCCTGGTGGCGCGGTTGGCCCAGCGCGACGCCAGCCATCGGGCCCGCTTGACGATCCAGTCCTCCAGGGCCTTGGCTTCCCGGCTCCGGCGGTAGGCGTCGAGCGCCGCGTCGATCGCCTTCGGGGCTTCGAGTTTCTCGCGCAGGGCCACGATAGCGGCCGACACGTCCTTGTAGGTCCTGATCGACTCGCGGAGCTCTCCGATGCGGATCGGGTTCTCCTCCAGGATGAAGCGGCGCACGAACTCCGTGGCCGACAGGCCGTGGTTCAGCGTCATGGCGTTGACGGCGGCCCGCAACATGGCGCCGGCGCTCTGCTCGGCGGCGGGCAACGCCGGCACGAGGCGACACATGTATTCGCGCACGTAGTCCATCGTCTTGTCGCGGTGGTTGTGGAAGTTGGCGGCTCCCACCTCGGCGGCGATGCGGTTCTTCACCGCGTTCCAGTCGGCCGGCACGATCCCGCCGGGCACCGGCTCGACGAAATCCGCCGTCGTGAGCAGCTTGCCCACCACGACGAAGCGGCCGTAGACGTCCTCGGCGGCGTCGGCCCGGCGGGCCGCGAGCGCCAAGCCGATCGACACCGGCGGGCGGGTCCCCAGCGGATCCTCGAAGCCGAGCGCCACGTAGGTCATGGCCTCGTCGCGCCGGACCTCGCCGTCGCCCAGCGCGCCGAGGCAGTAGCTGTGCACCGAGCGCCGGGACCCCGAGGCGCGCCCGCGGCCGCCGTCGCCCGCCACCGCGTTGAGCCGGAGATAGTTCTTGCTCGCGCCCGTCAGCACCACCTGGATCATGTCCAGCACGGTGGATTTGCCCGAACGGTTCTCGCCGAGGATCCCGACGTTGCCGGCCATCGGCACGTCTTCCCGGTCGAACAAATGCCAGTTCACCATGACGGCGTGGCGGAGCTCCATCACCCGTCTTCCCGGGCAGACGCGGCAGGGCGGGGCCGCGCATATTCCTCCTGGCGCACGTGGTCCTCGATCCGCTTCAGCGCGGCATCGCCGCTCAGGAGCTTGATCATGGGCCGGACCTCGACCTCGCGGTCCTGCTGCTCCCGGTCGAGGTCCCCCACCCGGACGATGCTGCGCGCGCCCAGCTTCTTCAGGATCTCCAGGAACCGCACCATGGAGACCGTCGCCTTGCCGGGGGACTGCGTCATGTCGCGGTAGCGCTCGTGGAGCGCGTTCGCGGTGGTCAGGGCGACGGCGCGCTCGCCGAGGTCCCCGCGATCCGCGTCGTCCTGCCAGTGGCTCGCCAGCACCAGCACCGCCAGGGTCTCGTCGATCCTGAGCTTCGGGGCCGAGGCGGCCTCGTCGGCGTCGGTCACGATGCCGACCCACTGCTCCTCGCCGCTGCGGATGACCCGGTAGCCGAGGCCGTCGAAGAGGTCGTCGACGGTGCGGCGGAACCGGGCATCCGTAAGCGCGCTGTAGGCGACGGCGGCGCCGCGGTCGCCCGCGTAGACGAACTGGTTGCGGACGAGGGTACGGCAGGCCTTGCGGAGGATCTCCGCCCTCTCGACGCCGTATTCCGCCTCGACGCGGTCGAACTCGGCCAGCATGGCTCAGCCTCCACCCGCGGGACCGCGTGGATCCCGGCGGCGATTGTGTCGGCTTTCACGCAGCGGAATCAAGGCGCGCCACCTGCGACGAGGGTCGGCGCCCTCGCAAAATCCGTCCGTCAGCCCGATCGAGGAGGATGGGCAGGGTGTTTCCGCCGACGCTCTCACAGGCGGCGGACGCTGAAATTGTCGCAGCGCAGCCAATCGCTGTCGTGCGGCTCGCCCCCCGGCAGGGGCTCGATGCGGAAGGCGGAGGCCACGGCCGCGGGGACGTCGCGCGTCAGGGCGTAGCGGCGCACGGCGTCGAAGGCGAGCAACTCGTCGACGTCGCGGATGGGCATGGAGCGGGCTTCCCGAGCGCCGTGGGGCGGCACCATCGCGTCGAGGAAGGCCCTCACCTGCTGGGGCGTCGGGGCGACCCGGGCCAGGTACTCGGCCCGGAGCCTCTTCCGGAACAGGTATTCCGGATCCGTCGGCCGCGCCGGCAGCGGCTTCGCCACCATCGGCGTCCTGCCCTGCCGCGGCGGCGCCAGCGAGGCCTCCGACCAGGGCGTGCGGATCGGCTCGACGGCGGCCGGAACGGTCGGCCGGTCGTAGCGCTCCGGCTGGCCCGGGAACGGCGCGGCGAGGAGCGCCTCCAGGCGGCGGACGAGGTCGCGCGCCCGCGTGCCGAGGCCGCGCTCGCCCCCCTCTGCATATTTCACCGTGTTGCGCAGCCGCCCTTCCAGGGCGCGGCGGAACTGCGCGATGCGCTCGAACATGGCGCCGATCGACTCGAACGTCCCCTCGATCGCCAGGAGATCGTCCGCAGCGGCGTCGCGGGCGGCGGCCGGATCGGGGGCGAGCCCCGCCTCGACGTAGCCGACCGCGACGGCGCCCATCCGCTTCGGATCCATGGAGGCCGCCCGGGCCGTGGCGATGATCCCGTCCCGGAAGCGGTAGGGGTGGTTGAAGGTCATGATCGACTGAAAGTCCTTCAGCAGCAGTTCGCCGATGAACTGCTCGAAGTAGGTCTCCATCTTGTCGCGCATGTCCGGGGCCGCGAGGATCGCCTTCCGGATCCGGCGCAGGTCGGACAGGATGGCGCGCAGCGTGCGGACGAAGGCCTCGGCCTGACGGCGCGCCTCGCGCAGGCCGTGGACGGCCGCCGAGCGGACCGCGGCGGCGTCCTCCGGCGACAGGGCGCCCACGAGGTCGAGGCTCGCCTTGATGTGGACCACGAGACCGCCGAACCGCTGCGACACGTCGGCCTTGAGGCCGGCGAGCCGCTGGGCGACGAGCAGCGCGCCCATCGGCATGTCGACGGTGACGCGGAGGCCATATTCCTCCTCCTCGAGTCATCCCGTCCGCACGAGCCCGCCGTAGAGCTGGCCCGCCGCCTTCAGCGCCCTGTCGCCCGCGTCGCCGCCTTCGCCGGCAAAGCGGACGCGCCGCCGGCCCTTGGACACGATCTCGGGCAGGCCCTCGCTGGGGTCGTCATCGCCGAGGAGGTCGGGCCTGCGGCCGAGGAGGTCGTAGAGGGCGTGGACGACTTCCTGAGGCGTCGGGAAGACCGCTCCGGCGGAGAAGAAGCGGTCGTGGACTTCCAGCAGGGCCGCCTCGTAGGCGAATTTGTGCCGGCGGGAGAAGATCAGGAACGCATCGTCGTCGAGGTAGCGGAACAGCGCCACGTTTCACGTCTCCCGCGGGTGGGATCGGGCCGTCGCGGGTCGCGGACCTTCCCGCGACGCGCGACGGATTGTAGGCTTCGGCGGCAGTGGCCGTGAAGCCCTGCGGGGGCCGCCCGGAAAGGTGGGGGAGACGGTTAGCATGGACTGGCACCGATGGACCGCCTTCGCGCTCGCCTCCGCGCTGCTGGGGCTCGTGCCGGGGCCGGGGGTGATGAGCGTCGTGGGCTACGCGGTGGGCGCGGGACGGCGGGTGGCGCTGGCCTCGGTGGCCGGCATGATGGTGGGCAATGCCGTCGCGATGACGCTGTCGCTGCTCGGCGTCGGCGCCCTGCTGGCCGCCTCGGCGCTGGCCTTCTCGGCCGTGAAATGGGCCGGCGCGCTCTATCTGATCGGCCTCGGCATCGCGACGATCGCGCGGAGCCGGGAGGCCGCAGCCGGCCTCGGTGCGACGGCCGCGGGGCTCGGCGCCCGCGCGGCCTTCCTGGGCAACGTCGCGGTCGGGACCTTCCATCCGAAGACGATCGTGTTCTTCGTCGCCTTCGTGCCGCAGTTCGTCAGCCCGGACTCTGGCTACGCCCCGCAGGCCGCACTGCTGGTCACCAC
>CAXTFP010000371.1:0-4071 GCA_964243135.1 uncultured Lichenihabitans sp. | reverse complement strand
GCCCCGCTGTGCCCGACGTCGAAGCCCCGGCGGAGGCCGTGGCCGACGTCGCGGCGGCGCATCCCCCGGATGCGGTGACCGGACCGCCGGCTTCGGCGCCGGCGCTCGCGTCGGCCGCGCCCAACCCGTCGATGGATCTTCCGCCCGCGGCGGCTGTCCCGCCCGCGGCGGCGCCGGTCGAGATGGCGGAGGCATCCCCGCCCCCGACCGCCGATCCCCCGCCGCGCGTCGAGGAGCCGGTCGCCGCCGATCCGCTGATGGCAATCGCCGAGTCGCCCGGCCGCGACCAGCAGCTCATCGACACGGTCCGCCTCCAGGGCGAGCAGGACCGGCAGGTGCTGGGCTACGGGGTGGGGATCGTCGTCTTCGCGCTGCTCGCCTTCGTCCTGCTCTCGCCCGTCCGGCGCTGGCGTGAGTCGTAGTGAGGGTTGTCGGATGGAAGCGCAGCAGGTCCGCGGCGCTGCGATGACGGGCGGGGGCCGAACGGCGACACCGCCCGCGGATGAGGGAGGACGACATGGAAGACAGTGACGACGACGCCATCAGGGCGCGCGCCTTTCAGCTCTGGGAGGAGGGCGGCCGGGTTCACGGGCAGCACGACGCCCATTGGCGTCAGGCCGAGCAGGAACACGCCGCTGCCAGCGTCACCGCGCCCGCGGGCCGGGAAGTCGAGGAGACCGCGGCACAGCACGTCGACGGCGTCAGCACGCTCCCGCCGCAGGACGAGGACGAGTCGCCGCCGGGCGCGTGACGTCCGGCGAGGTCCGGGCGGGGTCGCGGCGAGAACCGCATGAGTCGAGGGTTGTCGCGGCGGCGGGGCCGCCGGATCGAGCCCCGAGCCGGCCGGGGCCGCCTCCGCTCCTGACCCTGGTGCCGATTTTCGGCCGATCCTATATGCTTCTCCCAAGCGGGACGGCCGGGCCGGACCGCGACGCGAAAGGACCGAACGATGCCCAGCGCTCACGAGACGATCGACGCCGAAGTCAAGAGCAACGACGTGGTGCTCTTCATGAAGGGCACGCCGCAGTTCCCCATGTGTGGGTTTTCGGGCCAGTGCGTGCAGATCCTCGACTACCTCGGCGTGCCCTACAAGGGCGTCAACGTCCTGGAGGACGCCGAGCTGCGCCAGGGCATCAAGGAATACACCAACTGGCCGACCATCCCGCAACTCTACGTCAAGGGCGAGTTCGTGGGCGGCTGCGACATCGTCCGCGAGATGTTCCAGTCGGGCGAGCTCGCGACCCACATGGCGGACGCCGGCCTGCCGGTGAAGCAGGCCGCGGCCGGCTGAGGCCGCCTCCGGCGCGACAAATGGCGTGACCCCCGGCCTCGACAAAGGCGGGGTGCGACGACACATCAGGTCCCCGTCACACGCCGGTACCCTTTGATGACCGACCAGGAACAGAACCGCTTCTCCGCCCGCGCGGCGCGCTACGCGCGCGTCGGCGCCAACGTGGGCGGGGTCGCGGCCCGGATAGCCGGCACGCGGATCTTCGGGGGTGACGGCGACCACGCCAACGCGGCGGCGCTGACCAAGGCGCTCGGCGGGCTCAAGGGCCCCTTGATGAAGGTCGCGCAGCTCCTGTCGACCATCCCGGACGCCGTGCCGGCCGAATATGCCGAGGAACTCGCCAAGCTCCAGAACGAGGCGCCCCCGATGGGCGCGGCCTTCGTGCGCCGTCGCATGGCGGCCGAACTCGGCCTCGACTGGCAGAACCGCTTCCGCACCTTCGACTTCAAGCCCGCGGCGGCGGCCTCGCTCGGCCAGGTACATCGCGCCACCTCGCTCGACGGCCTGCCGCTCGCCTGCAAGCTGCAATATCCGGACATGGCCTCGGCGGTCGAGGCGGACCTGAGCCAGCTCGACGTGCTCTTCGCCATCCAGCGCCGCATGAGCCCGGCCATCGACGCGCGCGACGCCATCAAGGAGATCGGCGCCCGGCTGCGCGAGGAGTTGGACTACGGGCGCGAGGCGCGCCACGCGGCCCTCTACGCCCTGATGCTCGACGACGTGGCGGAGGTCCGCGTGCCGAAGGTCGACCTCGACCTGTCGACCGAGCGCCTCC
Source organism: uncultured Lichenihabitans sp. (assembly GCA_964243135.1). GTDB lineage: Bacteria > Pseudomonadota > Alphaproteobacteria > Rhizobiales > Beijerinckiaceae > Lichenihabitans. Next base: position 2,005 of record CAXTFP010000371.1, on the reverse strand, counting down.
TCACCATGGAATGGCTCGACGGCACCAAGCTCCTGACCTTCCGGGAGGAGCCGCTCGAGGTGCGCAACCGCATCGCCATCGCCATGTTCAAAGCGTGGTGGGTGCCGTTCAGCCACTACGGCGTGATCCACGGCGACCCCCACCTCGGCAACTACACGGTCCGCGCCGGCGAGGGGGGTGACCCCGTGGGGGGCATCAACCTGCTCGACTACGGCTGCATCCGCATCTTCCCGCCCAAGTTCGTCGGCGGCGTGGTCGACCTCTACAAGGGGCTGCAGGAGGGCGACATGGCCCGTATCGTCCACGCCTACGAGACCTGGGGCTTCAAGAACCTCAGCCAGCCGCTGATCGACACGCTGAACATCTGGGCAGGCTTCATCTACGGGCCGATCCTCGACGACCGGGTCAGGACGGTGGCGGACGGCATCGAGCCCGGCCAGTACGGCCGCAAGGAGGCCTTCCAGGTGCATCAGGCCCTGAAGCAGCACGGCGGCATCAAGGTGCCGCGCGAGTTCGTCTTCATGGACCGGGCCGCTGTCGGCCTGGGCGCGGTGTTCCTGCACCTCAAGGCCGAGCTGAATTTCCACTCGCAGTTCAACGAGGCCATCGGCGGCTTCGACCAGGCCGTGCTGGCCGACAAGCAGGCCGCGGCCCTGCGCGAGGTCGGCCTCACGCATTGAGGGTGAGCGGCCGCCTTCCTTAATGGAAGGTTCAGAGGCGCACCGCACTGTGGCGGGATCGGGCCGTCACCCGCCGCGGAGTCCATGCCGAGCCTCATCAGATTCCTGATCGTCGTGGCGGTCCTGGCGGCTCTGGTCTACGGCGCCATGCTGGCGCTCGTCGCCACGGTCGAGGTAGTGCCGCGCCCGATGGAGCAGGCGATCCCCTCGGCCAAGCTCAACCCGCAGAAGCCGTGAGCCCCGACATGGCGGCGCCGACCCTCACCCAGGCCGCGTCCCCCTCGGCCTTGCGCGACCTGTTCCTCGACATGATCGCGGCCGAACGCGGGGCGGCGAAGAACACGCTCGACGCCTACCGGCGCGACCTCGTCGACTACCTCGCGTTCCTGGCGGAGCGCGCCGACCACCCGGCCCGGGCCGACACGGGGCGCGTGCGCGACTACCTCGCGAGGCTCGACCGCGACGGGCTGAAGCCGTCCTCGGCGGCGCGGCGCCTGTCGGCGGTGCGGCAGTTCCACAAGTTCCTCTTCGCCGAGGGGCATCGCCCGACCGACCCCACGGCCGTGATCGAGGGGCCGCGCCGGGGCCGGCCGCTGCCCAAGGTGCTGAGCGTCGATGAGGTGGAGCGGCTGCTCGCCGCTGCGCGGGCCGGCGCCGACGATCCCGAACTGTCGCCGGCCCCGCGCTGGCGCGCCGCGCGCATGAATGCGCTGCTGGAGCTGGCCTACGCCACGGGGCTGCGCGTGTCGGAGCTGATGGCGCTACCCCGCGGCGCGGCCCGCGCGGTCGAGATGCTGACGGTGCGGGGCAAGGGCGGGCGCGAGCGGCTGGTGCCGCTGTCCGACCCCGCGCGGCACGCCATCGGCCTCTACCGCGAGGCCGCGAAGGCGGCCGGGTTCGGGGCCGCGCTCGATGCGGGCCGGTGGCTGTTCCCGGCCGACAGCGAGCAGGGCTTCATGACGCGCCAAGCCTTTGCCCGCGACCTCAAGGCAGTGGCCGTGACGGCGGGCCTCGCGCCGGCGCGCGTGAGCCCGCACGTGCTGCGCCACGCCTTCGCCAGCCACCTGCTCCAGAACGGCGCCGACCTGCGCGTCGTACAGGAGTTGCTCGGCCACGCCGACATCTCGACCACGCAGATCTATACGCACGTGCTCGACGAGCGCATGAAGGCCATGGTGCGCGACCTCCACCCGTTGAACGGCGGATAGAATTGATTCGAATATAGAATTGGTTTTAAAAGGCCCTCGGCCTTTTGCGGGTTTCAGGGCGGAGCCCTGAAGAAGAGATCAGGGCTCTGCCCTGAAACCCGCCAAAGGGCTCGCCCT
>CAXTFP010000370.1:0-4078 GCA_964243135.1 uncultured Lichenihabitans sp. | reverse complement strand
GTCTTGTTCAGCAGGGCCGCGTCCTGGTCTTCGGGCGCTGCGGCGCTGGGGTCGTCGATCTTGACCTTGGTGGGTCCCGTGGCCGCCATGATGGTGGGGGCCGCGTGGCCCGAGGCCGCCGAGGCCGTGCCCGACGCCGACGTGCTCCTCGCCAGGAAGGTCGCGGCGAGGCCGCCGCCTGTCAGCAGCAGGACGGCCGCCAGGACGGCGAGAGGACGGCGCGCCGACGATCGCCCGAGGCGCGCCGACCCGTCGGGCGCGGGACCGTGTTCGACGTCCGGCGCGGACCAGCCGTCGTGCTCCTCGCCGCGGGCCCACAGGTCGGGTATGGCCGCCGCCGCCGAGGCGGGCGCGAGGCGCTCATCCGCGATGCCGGCCTCGTCGGGATGGGCCGTCTGCTCGGCCGCGTAGTAGCGCTCGTCGTGGTCGTCGTCGTAGCCGTGGTGGCCCTCGGCATGGGCGTGCCCTGCGTGGTGATCGTAATCCTCGCCTTCGTAGGCCTCGTGCCCGTGGCCCTGGACGTCGTGGGGGTGATCGTCATGGGCCCCGTCACCCTCGTGATGACCCTCGTAGTAGGGATGGTCCGCGACGTCGTCCCGATGCTCGATCTCGACGGGTTTCGCCGGGGCGACGCGCTGCGACGGGGGCGCCATCGTGCGGAACACGTTGCGGAAGGGGTCGTCCTGGCCGACGAGGCGGGCCAGCTCGGCCAAGGGGTCGGCCGCACCCGGGTCGCGCGTCGGCACGGCCAGTTGCGGCTCGTAGCGGACGGCATCCCGGCGCGATCTCGCGGCATCAGTCATCGAACACCTCGCCTCACTGTGGCGTCCCGGCCGAAAGGCCCGTCCTGTTCCGCGCGGCGGGGATCCACCGCGCGATCAGCGCATCTCGTCGGGGGCCGTGACGCCGAGGATGCCCAGGCCGGACTTCAGGACGATGGTGGACGCCGTCACCAATCCCAGCCGAACTCTCGTCAGATCTCTCTCTTCTTCATTAACAAAGCGTAATTGTGGCTGATCTTTGCCTCTGTTCCATTGAGAGTGGATCGCACCGGCCAGTTCGTAAAGATGAAAAGCGACACGGTGCGGCTCGTGAGCCGCCGCAGCGGCCGCCACGGCGCGCGGATATTGGGCGATCAGCCGCAGGATGGCGATCTCGCCGGGGTCGGACAGGGCCGCGAAGCCGGCCTCGGCCAGGGCGTGGGGCGCGAGGTCGAGGTCCGGCAGAGCCGCGGCCGCGGTGCGCAGCACCGAGCGCCCGCGCGCGTGGGCGTACTGCACGTAGAAGACCGGGTTGTCGCGCGACTGCTCGATGACCTTGGCGAGGTCGAACTCCAGGGCCGCGTCGTTCTTGCGGAACAGCATCATGAAGCGGACCGCGTCGACCCCGACCTCGTCCACCACCTCGCGCAACGTGACGAAGTCGCCGGTGCGCTTGGCCATCCGCACGGGCTCGCCATCGCGCATCAGCTTGACCATCTGGACGAGCTTCACGTCGAGCGCCGCGCGGCGGTCGCTGAGCGCCCCGACGGCGGCCTGCATGCGCTTGACGTAGCCGCCATGGTCGGCGCCCCAGACGTCGATCATGGCCGCGAAGCCGCGGTCGATCTTGCTCTTGTGGTAGGCGATGTCGGACGCGAAGTAGGTATAGCCGCCGTTCGACTTGATCAGCGGCCGGTCGACGTCGTCGCCGAAGGCGGTCGAGCGGAACAGGACCTGCTCGCGGTCCTCCCAGTCGTCCGGCAACTGCCCCTTGGGGGGTGGCAGGCGGCCGGTGTAGATGAGGCCGCGGCCCTTCAGGTCGTCGATGGCCAGCGCCACGGCGTCGGCTTGGCCCTGCCGCTCCGTCAGGCTCCGCTCCGAGAAGAAGCTGTCGAAGGCGATGTTCAGCCCCGCGAGGTCCTCGCGGATCGACGCCATCATGGCGTCGATCGCGACGCTGCGAACGAGGAGAAGCCACTCGCCCTCCGGCAGGTCGAGCAGGGCCGGCCCATGGGCCTCGGCCAGCGCGCGGCCGACCGGGACGAGGTAGTCGCCGGGGTAGAGGCCCTCGGCCACGTCCCCCACCTCCTGTCCCAGAGCCTCCCGGTAGCGGTGGAAGGCGGAGCGCGCGAGGACGTCGACCTGGGCGCCGGCGTCGTTGATGTAGTACTCGCGCGACACGCCGTAGCCCGCGGCGTCGAGCAGGTTCGCCAACGCGTCGCCGAAGACGGCGCCGCGGCCGTGGCCGACATGCATCGGCCCGGTGGGGTTAGCGGACACGAATTCGACGTTGACCGGCGCCTCGCCGCGCCGCGGCCTGCGGCCGAAGTCGTCCCCCTGGACGAGCGCGGCGCTCAGCACGCCGGCCAGCACGCGAGGGCGCAGGGACACGTTGATGAAGCCGGGGCCGGCCACCTCGGCCGCGTCGACGTCCGGATCCTCGGCGAGTTCCGCCGACAGTGCGACCGCGAAGGCGCGCGGGTTCGGATGATGGGCCTTCGCGTCCTTGGCGTAAACCATGGCGGCGTTGATCGCGAGGTCGCCGTGGGCCGCATCGCGCGGCGGCTCGACGACGAAACGCCCAAGGTCGAGGCCGGCCGGCAGGGCACCGCGCGCCATCATGCGATCGAGGATGGCGGCGGTCCGTCGGTGGAAGTCGGCGAAGATGTCCATGGCGCGCGTTCGCTGAGATGGGTTCGGGTCGGGCCCGCCGGAGTCGCATGGCGATCCCCCGACCGCAACCCCGACCCCGCCATTGCGGCGACGCGGCGGACCTCCTAGATCTGATCCAGTCGGGTCCGCGTCGCCGGCCGGGCGGTGCGACCCCGCCGACGCGGCCGCCAGGGAAACGCGACGATGAGCCAGACCGATGTCCTTTCGCCCGTGACGCTGTCGGCCTCGGCGGCGGCGCGTGTCAACAAGGTGCTGTCGCGGGAGGCGCCGGGCTCGGCACTCCGCGTGGCCGTGGACGGCGGCGGCTGCTCGGGCTTCCAATACTCCTTCACCATCGTGGGCGAGCCCGCGATGGACGACCTCGTGCTCGAGCGCGACGGCGCCACGGTGCTGATTGACCCCGTGTCGATCGACTACATGAGGGGGTCGGAGATCGACTTCGTCGACGACCTGATCGGCCAGTCGTTCAAGATCCATAACCCGAATGCGACGGCCTCCTGCGGCTGCGGGACCAGCTTCGCCCTTTGACGGCCGCCGCCGCCCGGGGCTGACGCCGGCGAAGCGCGCCTGACTCTGGGCGCAAGATCGGGTGCCAATCCTTCGGCGATGATGCTGGCCGCTTCGGCCCGGCGGACCTCCGACCTGATTCAACTTGAGATAGGCACTGCGCACGGTCGCTTCGGAATGCCGGCACGGCTCCGACGCCGTCGGCCGCAGGCCGGATGTGGACCTTCAGCCTCGAGCAGGTCGGCTTCGGCTGGGTCATGCAAACGTCAGGCGGCCTCGCGCGCTTCGACCTCGACGCAATACACTTTCGTTACAACCCGATCCCGATGCAATGTTGCATGGCGGCGATGGACCTTCGGTCGCATGGCTTCTGTGTCGGGACGGCTCTCATTTGATGAGGGCGGTTGCAGAAAACGATTTCTTGGCGAACTCAATCGCAACCCCTTGGTTCAGTCGACCTATCCGTGCTAGAAAATCCGCATCGGTGGCGCTCAACAAGAGGACAAGATGGCGCGAAAAAATCATGTGGTCGATCGCCATCTCGGGGCGCGCGTGCGCTTCGCCCGGATCGAAAAACGGATCTCGCAGGGTGCGCTCGGCGAGCAGCTCGGCATTTCGTTCCAGCAGGTGCAGAAGTATGAGCTCGGCAAGGACCGCATCAGCGCCAGCCAGTTGATGAACATCGCGCGCATCCTGGAGAAGGACATCGCCTTCTTCTTCGAGGACATCACGCCCGAGGGCGAGACTGCCTCCGGGGGCATCGAGCTGGCCGACATCGTCGATCGCCGCAAGCGCTCGCGGGCCAGCGCAACCTACGACGTCAAGATCATCCGCATCCTCCACGCCATCGACGACGAGCGGTTGAAGCTGAAGCTCTATAATCTCATGGAAGCGATCGTCGCCGCGAAGGTGCCGGT
>CAXTFP010000369.1:0-4095 GCA_964243135.1 uncultured Lichenihabitans sp. | reverse complement strand
GTCGAGCTTGTAGAGCGTCAGGTTGATGCGGTGGTCGGTGAGGCGCCCTTGCGGGAAGTTGTAGGTGCGGATCCGCTCGGAGCGGTCGCCCGAGCCCACCTGCGAGCGGCGGTCGGCCGCGCGCTCGTCGTCGAGCTTCTGTCGCTGCATGTCGAAGATGCGCGAGCGCAGCACCGCCATGGCCTTCTGGCGGTTGCGGTGCTGGGAGCGCTCCTCCTGCATGAACACCACGAGGCCCGTCGGCAGGTGGGTGAGGCGGATGGCGGATTCCGTCTTGTTGACGTGCTGGCCGCCCGCGCCCTGGGCCCGCATCGTGTCGACCTTGAGGTCGGCCTCGCTGATCGCGACGTCGACCTCCTCGGCCTCGGGCAGCACCGCGACCGTGGCGGCCGAGGTGTGGATGCGCCCTTGCGTCTCGGTGTCGGGCACGCGCTGCACCCGGTGAACGCCGCTCTCGAACTTCAGCCGGGCGAAGACGCCGCTGCCCTGGACCTCGGCCACGATCTCCTTGTAGCCGCCCGCCGTGCCCTCGCTGGCCGACAGCACCTCGACCTTCCAGCGGTGAAGCTCGGCGTAGCGGGCGTACATGCGGAACAGGTCGCCGGCGAAGAGCGCGGCCTCGTCGCCGCCCGTGCCGGCGCGGATCTCCAGGATGGCGCTCCGGGCGTCGGCGGCGTCCCTGGGCAGCAGCGCGAAGCGGATGGTGGTCTCGAGGCCGGCCAGGGCCTCGCTCGCCTCGACGCGCTCGGCCTCGGCCATCTCGCGCATCTCGAGGTCCAACGCGGGCTCGGCCAGCATGGACTCCACGCCGTCGAGTTCGCCCCGCTTGTCGCGGTAGGCGCGGATCGCCGCCACGAGCTCTTCCGTGTCGCTGAGCTCGCGCGACAGCGCCACGAAGGTGGCGGCGTCCGGTCCCTCGGACAGGCGGGCCGACACCTCCTCGTGGCGGCGCAGGATCAGATCGAGCTTGGAATGCGGGAGCATCGGGACCGGGATGGAGGCAACCGCGACGTCCTAGAGGGGCAGGCCGTGGCGCTCGGCATAGGCGCTGAGGGCCGGCCGCAGCGTGGCGGCCCCGTCCCCCGAGGCCAGGAGATCCCCGACATAGGCACTCGCGTCCGCGGCGTTGAGGCCCAGCAGCATGGCCTTCACGGGGCCGAGCGAGGAGGCCGACATCGACAGGTCGCGGAACCCGATCGCCACCAACGCCAAGGCGCCGAGCGGCTTGCCGCCGAACTCGCCGCAGAGCGTCACCGGGATGCCCCGCGCCCGCCCGGCCTCGGCGATGCTGCGCAAAGCCCGCAGCATCGCGGGCGCCAGCGGGTCGAAGCGGGTCGCCACGCGCTTGTTGTCGCGATCGACGGCGAAGAGGTACTGCATCAGGTCGTTCGAACCGACCGAGAGAAAGTCGGCGCGCTCCGCCATCTCGTCGAGCTCCCAAAGGAGCGAGGGCACCTCCACCATGGCGCCGAGCTTGAGGTCGGCGGGCGGCGCGTAGCCGTGGCGGGCCATGTGGTCGAGTTCGCGGCTCACCAGGGCCTTGGCGGCGTCGAACTCGGCCGTGCTGGCGATCATGGGGAACATGATCCGCATGGCCCGCCCGCCGCCGGCCCGCAGCAGCGCCCGAAGCTGCGAGCGCAGCAGGGCCGGCCGGTCGAGGCCGATGCGGATGGCGCGCCAGCCGAGCGCTGGGTTCGGCTCGTCGGGCCGCGCCATGTAGGGCAGCACCTTGTCGCCGCCGATGTCGAGCGTGCGGAACGTCACCGGCCGGTCCCCGACGGCGTCCAGCACCGCGGCGTAGAGCGCCGTCTGCTGCTCGATCCGGGGAAAGCGCGACGTCACCATGAACAGGAGTTCGGTGCGGAACAGGCCGATGGAGATGGCCCCCGTCTCGACCACGTGCGGCAGGTCGAGCAGGAGGCCCGCGTTCATGTGCAGGCCGATCTCCACGCCGTCCCGCGTGACGGCGGGCACGTCGCGCAGCTTGCGGTACTGCTCCTGCCGGCGCGCGCCGAAGCGCGCCTTCTCGGCATAGGCGGCCTCGACGTCGGGCGGCGGCCGCACCTCCACGGCGCCGAGCGCCCCGTCGACGATGATGCCGTCGCCGGGCTCGAGCAGGCTCGACACGTTGGCGACGTCGCCCACCACCGGGATGCCGAGCGCGCGGGCCACGATGGCGACGTGGCTCGACGCCCCGCCGTCCTCCAGCACGAGGCCGCGGAGCTTCACCCGGTCGTAGTCGAGCAGCGCCGCCGGCCCCATGGAGCGGGCCACGATGACGGCGTTTTCCGGCAGCGCGTCGAGCGGCGCCACCATGCTCTCGCCCGTCAACTGGTGGAGCAGGCGGTTGGCGAGTTCGTCGAGGTCGTGCAGGCGGTCGCGGAGGTAGGGGTCGGTCTGGCGCACGAGCTTGGCGCGCGTGTCGCTCTGCACGCGCTCCACCGCCGCCTCCGCCGTGAGGCCCGTCACCACGGCCTCGCGCAGGCGGCGCAGCCAGCCGCGGTCGTTGGCGAACATGCGGAAGGTTTGGAGCACCTCGCGGTGCTCGCCCGGCCCCGCCACGTCGCCCTGGTCGACGAGCCGGTCGATCGAGGCGCGCAGCGCCGCCACCGCATCGTCGAGCCGCGCGAGCTCGCTGTCGACGTTCTCGGCGACGAGCCGGGTGACGACCACGCGAGGCTCGTGCAGCACGGCATGGCCGAGGCCGACGCCGTCCACCACCGGCGAGCCCCGGAGGCTGAGGGGCTGGCGCAGCACGGCCGGGCCGGGCAGCAGGGCCTGGAGCTCGCCGGCCGCGATCATCTCGGCCATCAGCATGGACGTGGTCTGGAGCGCCTCGACCTCCTCCTCGGAATATTGCCGGCGCGCCTTGTTTTGCACCACCAGCACGCCCAGCGTGTTGCCGCCCCGCAGGATCGGCACGCCGAGGAACGACAGGTAGATCTCCTCGCCGGTTTCGGGCTTGTACGAGATGGCCGGGTGGTTCTGGGCGTCGGGCAGCGCCAGGGACTCGGCCGAGGCCGCGATCAGGCCGACCAGCCCCTCGCCCTTGCGCATGGTGGTGCGGTGGACCGCTTCGCGGTTCAGCCCCTCGGTGGCGTAGAGCTCCAGCCGCCCGTCGGCGTGGAGCACGTAGACCGAGCACACCTCGGCCACCATGTTGAAGGCGATCTGGACGACGATCTTGTCGAGCCGGGCCTGGGCCGAGATGGGCTCCGCCATGACCTCGCGCAGCCGACGCAGCAGCAATCGCGGTCCGGCCAGAGCGCCACGCATCGCCTGCTTTCCTTCAACGCCCCCGCGAAGCGGGCCGCCCGGCATCGTGCCGCGTGACCCGTCGTCCTGAGATCGACCTATAGCCGGAGCCTCGGCTCCCCGGCAAGGGAATCCGCCGCGCGGGCGCCACACGCCCGGCGTTCATGCGGCCTTGTCGAGCCCGTAGAGCGTGTGCAGCGTGCGGACGGCCAGCTCCGTGTAGGCCGAGTCGATCAACACCGAGAATTTGATCTCGGAGGTGGTGATGGCGCGGATGTTGATGCCCTTCTCGGCCAGGGCCCGGAAGGCGCGGGCCGCGACGCCGGCGTGGGAGCGCATGCCGATGCCGATGGCCGACACCTTGACCACGTCGTCGTTGCCCTGGATCACGGCATAGCCGATCTCGCCCCGCTGCTCCGTCAGCAGCGCCATGGCGCGCTCGAAATCGGCGCCCGGCACCGTGAAGGTCATGTCGGTCGAGGTCGTGTCGTCGGACACGACCTGGATGATCATGTCGACGTTGATGCCGGCCTCGGCCAGCGGCATGAAGATGGCGGCCGCGATGCCGGGCTTGTCGGCGATGCGGCGCAGGGTAATCTGCGCTTCGTCCTTGGCGAAGGCGATGCCGGTGACGACCTGTTGTTCCATGATGTCTTCCTCGGCGCAGATCAGGGTGCCGGGCTTGGGTTGGGCCGGATCGTCGAAGGACGAGCGGACGAAGACCTTGACGTTGTGGTTCATGGCCACTTCGACGGAGCGGACCTGGAGCACCTTGGCGCCGAGCGAGGCCATCTCCAGCATCTCCTCGAAGGCCACGCGGTCGAGCCGCCTGGCCTTCGG
>CAXTFP010000368.1:0-4102 GCA_964243135.1 uncultured Lichenihabitans sp. | reverse complement strand
GGACCGCGTCCTCGCCGTCCTTCGGCGCGTCGGCGGCCATGACGGCGCCGGGCGGCGTCTCCTCGGCGGGGGCGGCCTCCGCTTCGGCGACGTCCTTGTCGGCGCCGCGGGACGATTCGAGCTTGGCGGTGGCGTCGCGCACCGCGTTGCCGAACAGCACGGGCTCGGCAGTCTCGCCCCGCTCGGGGCGCTCAGCCTCGGCCGCGGTGACCTCGGCCGCAGCCGGTTCGGCGGCGGGCAACGGGGCCGCGTCCTCGAGGTCCGCGGGGGAGGAGGACACGTCGGTCGCCGAGGCGTCGATGATCGGGGGCTCGCGCCGGCGCCTCACGTTGCGCGATCGGAAGTCGTTCGGCCCACGGTTTCCGTTCTCCGCCATTCCCGCTTCCCTCACCGCATCCCGCCGCCCGCGCCCCTCGGAAGGTGCCGCACTGCCCCGCGCCCGACGGTTCAAACGCCTCTGACGGGCGTTCGGCGCGCCCGGGCCGCATTTTTCCCCGGCGACGGCCGGCTGGCCGGCCGGGGCGCTCGGTCTAGCCTGCCACCGCCACTGGGTCAAAGCGCCGGCGGGGGTGGGGTGTCCGGCCGCGGGGCGAGGGACTCGGCGAGGGCGAGGAGGCGCCTCGCCGCTTCCGCGTGCAACCGTTCCACCATGCGGCCGTCGATGCGCAGCACGTTCCCGACGCCCTCCGGCCCGTCGAAGACCTCAACGATCCGGCGCGCCCAGGCGACCTCCTCCGGATCCGGCGAGAAGGCGGCGTTGCAGATGGCGATCTGGCCGGGGTGGATGCAGGTCTTGCCGTCCATGCCGAAGTCGCGCCCCTGCCGGGCCTCGGCCGCGAGCCCGCGGGGGTCGTCGAGGCCGTTGAACACGCCGTCCAGGATGTCGAGCCCGTGGCAGCGCGCCGCCGCCACGCAGGAGGCGAGCCACACCTGCAGCGTTTCGCGCCCCGGTCCGACGCGCACGCGCAGCTCCTTGGCGAGGTCGTTGGTGCCCATCACCAGCACGTCGAGCCGCGACGCGGGGTCGGCGGCCGTGCGGGCGAGGTTGGCGGCGCCCAGCACCGCGGCCGGCGTCTCCACCATGGCCCACAGCCGCACCCCCTCCGGCACGCCGGCCTTCGACAGGTCCTGCGCGGCAAACATCACGTCGCCGGGGCTCTGCACCTTGGGCAGTAGGATGGCGTCGGGGCGTGCGGCCGCGGCGGCCAGCAGGTCGTCCCGGCCCCGCGGCGTGCCGAGCCCGTTGACGCGGATCACGATCTCGCGATGGCCGAAGCCGCCCTCGCCCACGGCCCGCGCGGCAGCCGCCAGCGCTTCCGGCTTGTCCGCGGGGGCGACGGAGTCTTCGAGGTCGAGCACGACGGCGTCGGCGTCCAGGGTCCGGCTCTTGGCGATGGCGCGCGGATTGGAGCCCGGGACGTAGAGAACGCTGCGCCGGGGCCGAACGATCATGGGTGCTTATCCGTCATGGTCAGGCCATAAAGCACGGCGCCACGCCCTCGGCCAACGCCGGCCTCGGCCGATACCGGCCCCATCCACCGCGGACAGATCCCATGAACCACATCACGGCATCGCTCGACATCGCCGCCCCGCCCGAGGCGGTGTGGCGCGTCCTGATCGACTGGACCAGCTACCCAGATTGGAACCCGACCCTGCGGGCCATCGCGGGCCAGCCCCGCAAGGGCGCCAAGATCACGGTGTCGATCGCGTCCCCGGTCGGAACGCTGCCCGTCGCGGCCACGGTGACGCGCTTCGTGGCCAACACGGGGCTGACCTGGCACAGCAAGCTGCAGGTGTCGGGCCTGTTCGACCGCGACCACATCATCGACGTCGAGCCGGCGCCGGGCGGCAGCCGCATCACCCAGACGCAGACCTTCGCCGGCGTGCTGGCGCCCGGCGCCTCGGTGGTGGCGACCCGCACGGTGCGGGACGGGCTGGCGCGCATGAACGCGGCGCTGAAGGAGCGGGTCGAGGCCGCGGCCTGACCCCTTCCAGCGAGACAGGTCTTCAGGCGGCCGCGACCGTGGCGTGCGCGACGGTGCCGTCCGTGCCGATGCCGCGGAAGAAGGCGGCGCCGAGCGCGTCGAGCCCGGTCGCCACCCGCACGTGGCGTCCCTCGGGGCACAGGTCCTCGACGGAATCGAAGCCGACCCAGCCCAGCCCCTGCACGTGGGCCTCGGCCCAGGCGTGGGCGGCCGAGGCGTGCCCCGCCGCGGCCGGGGCCTCGCGCAGCAGGTAGCCCGTCACGAGGCGGCAGGGCAGGCCGAGGTGGCGGGCCGCGGCCGCGAAGATATGGGCGTGGCTCGCGGCGTCGCCCGTCTTGGCCGCGAAGGCCTGGGCGGCCGTGGGCGCGATGACCGGGGCTCCGGGCTCGGGCGGATGCTCGGCCCAGGCGACCTCGCCGTGGAGCGCGCCCATCAGGGCGTGGAGCTTGCCCAGCGGCTCGGCTTCCGTCCTCGTGGCGCGCTCGGCGAACTGCCGCAGGCCGGCGTCGAGCGCCGTCAGCTCCGTTTCGCGCAGGAAGATGTCGAGGGGCAGGCGCTCGGCGGCGCCCCGCACCATGCCGGCCGCGTCGTGGGTCTCGACCCCGCACACGGCCGTCACCGTGAAGCCGTCGAGCGGCCCCGCGGCGCTGAAGGAATGCGTGACGTTGCCGAAGGCGTCCTGGCCGGCCTTGAGCGAGCAGTCGATGTCGGCGTCGATGCGGCTCCCCGTGACGTGCTGGCCCTCGTGCGAGCGCGGCGACAGCCGCAGCAGCACCGTGAGGTTGCGGGCCGGCGCCGGGAAGGTGAAGCGGAGGTCGTTGCGGATCTGCAGGTGCATGGATCTGTACGGTCTCGGTTGATCGGCTCGGACCACTTCTTCATCCGCTCATCCCCGCGCAGGCGGGGATCCAGCGCTCAGAGTCGGCCGAAGGCCGTCGACATGCTCCCGCTCGCCGCCCGTCGCGCGGCGGCAGGACAGGGGCGGCCTTCGGCCGAACACTTTGCGCTGGATCCCCGCATCCGCGGGGATGAGCGGCGGAAGGGAGCGAGCGGCCGGCGTCACACCAGATATTGCTCGCTGATGCCGATGCCGAGCCGGTTGTTGTCGTCGATGAAGGTGGTGATGAACTCGTGCAGCCCACTCTGGAAGAGGCCGCCGATGGAGGCGTTCTCGAGTTGCGCCATGGTCTTGCGGGCGAGCCGCTGCGCGCCGCCCTGGCGGCCGTAGGCCTTGGCGAGCGAGTCGAGGCAGCTCACGATGTTCTCGTAGCAGGACAGCAGCGAGCGCGGCATCTCGGAGCGCAGGATCAGGAGGTCGGCGATCAGCCAGGGCTTGATGCTTTCCCGGTAGATCCAGTGGTAGGCCGTCAGCGCCGACACGGCGCGCAGGATGGCGGCCCACTGGAAATAGTCGAGCGAGCCCCCGACCGTCTCGGTGTCGGGCAGCAGCACGTGGTACTTCACGTCGAGGATGCGGGCCGTGTTGTCGGCCCGCTCGACGAAGACGCCGAGCCGCGCGAACCAGAAGGACGGGTCGCGCAACATGGTGCGGATCATCGATCCGTCGAACAGGAGCGAGGTCTGCTTCACGAAGTCGAGGAAGTGCGGCACCTCCTCGCGCCAGTCCGTGCCGCGGGCGTGGGCGTCCTCGAACTTCTTCAGCTCCAGCCAGGCGCCGTTGATGGCGTCCCACATCTCGGCCGTCAGCGCCGTCCGCACCGAGCGGCCGTTGGTGCGCGCCGCCTCGATGCAGTTGCGGATGGAGGACGGGTTCGAGGCGTCGAAGGTCAGGAAGTCCACCACGGCGTCGGCCTCCGTGGTGTCGTGCCGGGCGTGGAAGGCTTCGGCCACGCCCGAACATTCGAGCGCGCTTTCCCATTCCGTGCCGTGCTCGTTGTAGGCGGTGGGCAGCGCCGACAGGCGCTGCGCGGCCTCGATCGTCCGGGCCAGGAACTCGGCGCGCTCCATGTAGCGCGCCATCCAGAACAGGCTGTCGGCCGTGCGCGACAGCATGGTGAACTTGCGCGTCGGCCGCTGCATCGTCTGGGCGAGGCCCTGCGCGACGGCGCCGCCCGACCGCTGCGCCATGCCGCCGCCGCCCATGGTCTGGGTGGTGC
>CAXTFP010000367.1:0-4104 GCA_964243135.1 uncultured Lichenihabitans sp. | reverse complement strand
AGCAGCACCTCGCGCAGGTGCGCATCGGGGCTCACGTGGGGGCGCTGGCGGTCGACCTGCCGGCCAAGGGCCGCGTCGAGCTGCTGCTGCTCACCGGCCGCGCCCCCGACGAGCGGGCGGCCGCGCGGCTCATCGCGCGGGTCTTCGGCCGGCCGGCGCCCGAGGAGGCGGCCTTCCGGGCGCTGCTGCGCCGCCGGCGCCTCATCGAGCCCGGCCCGGTCCCCCCGGCCTCGACGTGGCCGTTCCGGTTCGCGGACGAGGCGCGGCTCGTGCTGACGCCCTCCACCCCGCGCCCCTGGGCGCACGTCCTGGCCAACCCGGCGGGCTTCGGCACGGTGGTGTCGAACGAGGGCGAGATCCACACCTTCAAGGGCAACGAGCGCCAGAACGCGCTGACGCCCTTCCGGCTCGAATCCGGCGCCACGCTGCTGCCCGGACAGATGATCGCCGTGGTGGATCTCGCGACCGGCGAGGCGGAGGCGGCCGGCTTCGTGCCGTTCCGCCGCGCCGACGCCGAGCACAGCGTGGAATACCGGCTCGGCGCCGCCACCTTCCGCAGCCGCCGCGGCGACCTCGGGCTCGACCTGACGGTCTTCGTCTTCTCGGATGCCCCCGCGGACGTTCGGATCCTGACGATCAGCAACCACGGCCGCGCGGCCAAGCGCTTCCGCGTCGTGCCCTATTTCGAGATGGCGCTCGACCAGAGCCCCGGCGACAGCCTGGGCATCATCGACGCCTACCGCGACGAGGGCACGGAAGCGCTGCTGTTCAACAACCCGCACAACGACTTCCAGGGCGGCTGGGCCTTCGCCACGACGAGCCTGACGGCCGCCATGACCGAGACGGTGCGGACGCGCTTCCTGGGCTCGCCCGGCCGCGACCTCACGGACGCCGTGATGGTGGAGACCGGCTGGCCGGACTCGGCGCAGGACGACGACGGGCGGCGCGTCGCGGCCTTCTCGGGCGAGGTCGAGGTGCCGGCGGGCGGCTCGGTCGACGTGTCGGCCGTGCTGGGCCAGTTCGCCACGGAGCGCGAAGCGCTGACCGCCGCCTCGCACCTGCGCGACCCCGCGGCGGCCCGCGCGGCCCTGAAGGCCACCGAGGCCTGGTGGGCCGAGCGCATCGGCGCCATCCGGGTCGAGACCGACGACCCGGCCTTCGACCGGCTCGTCAACCATTGGCTGCCCTATCAGGCGCTGGCTTCGCGCCTGTGGGGCCGCACGGGGCCGAACCAGCGCGGGGGCGCCTTCGGCTTCCGCGACCAGCTCCAGGACGTGCTGCCGTTCCTGTTCTTCGATCCCAGCCTGACGCGGCGGCAGATCGTGATCCATTCCGGCGTGCAGTTCCCGGAGGGCGACGTGTTCAAGTGGTGGCACCTCGCGGCCGACGGCCGGGTGGGCCTGGGCCAGCGCACCCGCGCCTCCGACCCGCACCTGTGGCTGCCCTACGTGATGGTGCGCTACGTCGAGGCCACGGGCGACTGGTCGGTGCTGGACGAGCGCCAGCCCTACCTCGAAGGCGCGGCTGTGCCGGACGGCGCCATGGACCTCCTGCTGGCGCCGCGCCTGTCGCGCCAGACCGGCGACGTCTACGACCATTGCCGCCGGGCGATCCACCACACCATGGCCCGCATGGGCGCCCACGGCCTGCCGCTGATCGGCACGGGCGACTGGAACGACGGCATCGACGCCGCCGGCCCGGGCGGGCGCGGCGAGGGCACCTGGCTCGCCTGCTTCCTTTTCGACATCGTGCGGCGCTTCGCGGTCGTGGCCGACCGCCGCGAGGGGCCGGCCGCGGGCGACCTGTACCGCGCCGAGGCGGCGCGGCTGGCGCAAGCCATCGACGGCGTGTGGACCGGCGACCATTACGTCTTCGACTTCGTCGACGACGGCCGCCCGCTCGACCCGCCCTCGATCATGGCGGCGGCCTGGCCGGTGCTGTCGGGGGCGGCACCCCTCGACAAGGGCCGGCGCGCGCTGGAGCACGGCTTGGCCGCGCTGGAGAAGCCGAACCGCATCCTCCTCGTCACGCCGCCCTTCGACGAGGGCTCCGACCCCTATCCCGGCCGCATCGCCGACTACCCGCCCGGCGTGCGCGAGAACGGCGGGCAATATTCGCACGGCGCGTCCTGGTCCGTGGACGCCTGGGTGGCGGTGGCCGAGCGGGCCCGCGCCGACGGCGATGCCGGGGGAGCGGCG
The DNA here is from genome assembly GCA_964243135.1 of uncultured Lichenihabitans sp. GTDB lineage: Bacteria > Pseudomonadota > Alphaproteobacteria > Rhizobiales > Beijerinckiaceae > Lichenihabitans. The sequence goes on along the minus strand of CAXTFP010000367.1, from coordinate 1,906 downwards.
GCCGCGATGGCGCGCGCGGTCGGGTGCTGGCGGGCCATCTCGCCGCTCGGCAAGACGGAGGGCGACGAGCTCGGCGTCTACGGCCTCGCGCCCCACCAGCAGCCCGCCGACATCTACGACGGGGAAAGCTACGGCGGCCGCGGCGGCTGGAGCTGGTACACGGGCTCGGCGGCCCGCATGCTGTCGGCCGCCTATGCGATCCTGGGGCTGCGGATGCAGGACGGGCGGATCGTGATCCCGGACGACCTGTCTGAGCCGCGCGGCGACCTGCGAATCCGGCGGATCCGGGTCAAGGGAGAGGTGCGGGAGGCGACGGCTTCGCGGGAGGTGGAGACGCTGGACGCCTGACGGGCGCCGCGACGGTCCCTCAGGGCGTCTCCCCTGGCCGTTCGAAGCCCGTCGCGTCGCGGCTCCGCATCCGCAGGGTCGCGGCCCAGGCGACGAACGCCAGCCCCGTGCCGCACAGGACGGGGAGCCTCAGGCCCGTGTCGGCCGCGACGGTGCCGACCACCGCCACGCCGAGCGCGCCCGCGCCCTGCTGCAGCAGGAACTGCGTGCTCATCACCCTGCCCCGCAGGCCGTCGGGGACCGACAACTGCAGCAGGGTGACGGTCCCGGTCCGGCAGATCTCGAAGCAGAACCCGCGCCCCGCCATGGCGAGGGCCGCTGCGGGGAGGTTCCCGGCCGCCATGAGGAGGGCCGTGGCCGCGAGGTAGCCCAGGAACGCCCAAGAGATGGCCGTGCCGGTCGCCCGCCGCGCGCCGCCCTGCGCGAGCCACAGCGCCGACAGCGTCGCCCCGATCCCGGCGCCGGCCAGCAGGGTCGACAGGCCCTCGACGCCGGCGTGGAGTCCGCCGTCCGCGAAGGCCGGCATCATCTGGCGCACGGCGGCCGCGAGGGCGTCGCCGAACAGCATCAGGGTGAGCAGGCCCGTGACGCCGCGATGGGCCGCGATGGCGCGCCACCCTTGGGCGAGGTCCCCGAGGAAAGAGCGGGCCGCGGGCGGGGGCGGCGCGTCGCCGGGCGGCCTGCGCAACGAGGCGGCGCACCAGAGGTAGACGCCGTAGCCGAGCGCGTTGCTCGCGAAGGCGACGGCGGCCCCGCCGTGCAGGATCACCCATCCGGCGAGGGCGGGCCCGGCGAAGAGGCCGAGCTGGGTGTAGGCGGACGCCACGGCGATGGCCGAGGGCAGGCGCCGCGGCTCGACGAAGCGCGGCAGCAACCCGAACTGCGCCGGCACGCTGAAGGCGTGGATGACGCCGTGCGCGAGGCTGAGGGCCGCGAGCCACTGGATCGTCAGCGCCCCGGAGACGGCGAGGGCCGCCAGCAGCGCCGACTGCAGCGCCGCGAGGCCGTAGCAGACCAGCAGCACGCGGAAGCGGTCGTGGCGGTCCGCCACGACGCCGCCGACGGGCGCCAGCGCGCTCATCGGCACGGTGTCGAGCAGGGCGACCACCGCCAGCCACCGCGTCGAGTGGGTGAGGCTCCAGGCGACCCAGGACACGGCGACCGCTTGGACGAAGAAGCTGAGCCAGGACAGGATCGAGCCGACCGAGTAACGGCGGAAGTTCGCGTCCGCGAAGGCCTCGGCGATGCCGCCGAGCGCCGTCGACCATCGGCTCGCGGCGAGGGAGGGGCGCGGGGCGGGGGACATGGCGCCAGCCTACACCGAAACCCGCGCCGCGCGCCCGGACTCCGGCCCGCCGTCGGGAGGATCGACGCCGGACGGGTGTCGGCCGCCCGGGATGCCGGTGCCCTCGAAGCCTCGCCCTGACCGCATGTCGGGCGAGTGTCCTGCGCCGCTGGGGCGCTTGCATTTCGGGCGCATCCCTTTTATCATTCTGCTCCTCACGCGACGCGTGCTGCCATAGCTCCGTTGCGTAGAGCGGTAGATTGTGGAGCTAGA
>CAXTFP010000366.1:0-4109 GCA_964243135.1 uncultured Lichenihabitans sp. | reverse complement strand
TCCTGGGAGAGATCTCCTTTTCGGTCTACCTGATCCACTTCACGATCATAGACCTTTGTTCGCGCGGCGGCGGGTTCGCGGAAAAATGGACCCATCAGGTGCTTTGGAAGCCTTACATCACCATGAACGGCGAGCATGTTCAGGTGCTCGACCTCGGCAGTCCATGGCTTGGAGACTTGAGCATGGCTTTGATCGTGATCGCCGTCGTCGCGCTCGCGACGTTGACGTTCAGGTTCGTTGAAAAGCCCAACCTGACGCTGCTCTATCTGCCCGCGAGGTCTCGCATCTCGGGTCAGGACCGACCGGCCGACAAGCTTTCGACCCGACATGAGAGTGCAGGCTTCGCTGGGGACGCGGGGCTGGTCTCCGAGTCCGGTGAACGATGAGCCGTTCGAAGACGCTCGTCGTCGACCGCACCCACCTCGGCCGTCGCGCCTCGGGCATCGAGCGCATCACCGAGGAGTTGTTCTCGGATGAGGCGCTCCGCCCCTTGCCGGTGGAGGGCTTCGGCGCGTCCGTGACGGGCAGGCTCGCGGTGGCGGCGGCCCAGATGGCGCGGGCGCCGCTGGCCATGATGGCCCGGCCCTCCACCGTCTGGGCCTTCTCGGGCTTCCCGCCCTCGCCCCTGACGGCGCTGTTCCGGGACCGGGCCGTCATGTACGTCCACGACATGTTCCTGCTCACCCGCCGCCAGGACCTCAACCGCGCGGCCAAGCTCTACATGAGCCTGCCGTTCCGGATCGCCGTCGAGCGGCTGCGCTATTTCCTGGTCAACTCGGTCACCACGGGGGAAGCGCTGGCCCCCCACGTGCGGCCCGACGCCGAGATCAGGCCCTATCGGCCCGAGGTGCGCAACGTGTTCGGCCTCACCCCGGGTTCGCCGACGCGCCCGCACGGGGCGCCCCTGCGGCTCGGGGCGGTCGGCACCGTGGAGCCGCGCAAGAACTTCAGGGCCGCGGCCGACATCGCGGGGGAACTCGGCCGCCGGCTGAATCGGCCCGTCGAACTGCACATCGTCGGCCGTGCCGGCTGGGGCGGCGATCACGCCGCGCTGGCGGCGATGCCGCACGTGACGCTGCACGGCTTCCTGCCCGAGGACGAGGCCCGGCGCGTGATGGAAAGCTTCGACGCCCTGATCTGCACGTCCCACGACGAGGGGCTGGGGCTGCCGCTCATCGAGGCGCAATATGCGGGGCTGCAGGCCGTGGCGCCCGACAAGCCCGTGTTCCGCGAGGTGCTCGGCGACTCTGGGCTCTTCATCGACACCCAGGACGTCGCGGCCTCGGCCGAGGGGCTGGCGGCGCGGTTCGGCGAGCCGGGGTGGCGCGAGCGGGCCGCGGGGGAGGCCACCGCCAACATCGCCCGCTGGAATGCGCTCGCCGCCGGCGACCGGGACCGGGTCCTGGCCTTCCTGTCCGACAGGCTGGGTCGGTCGACGGCTTGAACGTCGGACCGAACCCGATCGATCACACTTCGAGGTTCTTCTTCGCCGAGATCCCGCGGACCCTCACGGTGAGCAGGAAGCCGCCGAGCACGTAGCACAGTTGGAGGACGAGCGAGGACGCGACGGCGTGCATAGCAGCGACGCTCGCCGGGGCGCCCTGTCCCAACTGGACGGCGAAGCAGATCACGACGACTAGCGCAGCTAGCACGAACATGACCGGCCAGCGAAAGGCCATGGCGCAAGCGATGCCGATCAACCCCACGGCCGTGAAATAGAGCATGCGCGCGGCCCCCCAGATCGACCGTCATTTTGACGCGAGAGTATGAAGAAGGCCTTCACGGCGCAAGCTCCGTCGGCCGCGATCTTTGGGACTCTGTCCCGATCTTCTGCGGGTTGTCGTGGCGACAGCCTGGCGGAAGGCATCGCCGGTTGAAAATACGCTCGCGTTGCGCAGCCGAGATAGTCAGTCGTCGCTCGGGGCGGCAGCTCGGGACCTTAAATTTAGCCCTGGCGGTCTCGACCCCGTTTCGTCCCGCGGACATCATCGAGAGCTCGCGGCAGCACCGTCGAGTCGCTCGCCGCGGTACATCAGCATGGCCCTGTAGACCATCTGGCCTTCCGCGGCCCTCACCTCGCACACGAAGTCGTGTTTCTCGCCGTCCGGCAGCTCGTCGCGGGCGATATCGGGCAGGATGCTGATGGCCTGATCGCGGGCCTCGTCGAAACTTTCGAGCTCGAGGCCGAACTCATCGGGTGCGAGCTTGCCGTCGCTGTAGATGTCGAAGAAATAATGGGGCATGGCGCAAATCCCACCGGCTGCAACCGATGCGAGGTGTTTCAACCGTCATCGATCACCGGGCGGATGACGACGCTGCGTCCCTTAATTATGGCACCGTATTCAATGGGCAATAGAACGTCAACGCTGTGCTTCGCCGGGCTGCGCCTTCGATGGGTCGGCTCCGGTCGCGTCCGTCGCGCCCGGCTGCAGGGCGGCCTGTAGAGCCCCGATGACTCATCGCGCCGAAGCCGTTCCGCGTGCTCGTCAGGGGCGAGCTGCTGGCCGGAGAGACCGTGACGGGCCGGCCCCACCCGCTGCTGGCGTCCCACCGCCCCGACCGGTTCACCGCCCGCCCGGCCGGGCGCTCGTCTCCGGCGACCGTCGCGGGCCCCGTTCAGCGGACGGCAGATCCCGGCGTGCCGGGGATGCGGGCCGCGGAGGAGCCGTGGGCCGTGGTGACGCTCGTGCCGCTCTGGGAGGCGGCCGTTTGGGTCTGCTCCGCGGCTTCCCGCAGCGCTTCCTGGAGGGAAGCGGCGTCGCTGCCGAACGTCTGCGCACCATCCGTGCGGGTCGTCTCCCTGATCTCGATCATCCAGCGTGGCATGCGTGTTTCCCCCTCTTGGTCCGGGAGGGAACGTCGGCGTTGAGACGCGGTTCGCGGGCGCAGCGTCGCAGAGCGGGGCCGCTCTCCGCTCACCCCTTGGCCTGGGCCCGTAGCGCCTCGGCCAGCGCCGACATGTCGCCGGGCAGCGGGCTCTCGAACAGCAGCGGCGCCCCGGTCGCCGGGTGCTCGAAGCCCAGCACGGCGGCGTGGAGCGCCTGGCGCCCCAGCGCCGCGATGGCCGCGCGGCCCGCGTCGTCGAGCCCCGAGGCCTTGGTCCTGAAGCCCGCGCCGTAGACGTCGTCGGCGATCAGCGGGTGGCCGATCGATGCCATGTGGACGCGGATCTGGTGCGTGCGCCCGGTCTCCAGCCGGCAGCGCAGCAGGCTCGCGGAGGGCGGGAACTTCTCTTCGACGCTCCAATGCGTCACGGCGTGGCGGCCCTTGGCGGCCGGCACCACGGCCATGCGCTCGCGGTGGTGGGGGTGGCGGCCGAGCGGCGCGTCCACGATGCCGGCGCCGCGGTCGGGCAGGTTCCAGGCGAGGGCGCGATACTCGCGCACCAGCGAGCCGGAGCGCCCGTGGTCGGCGAAGACGTCCGCGAGGCCCCGGTGGGCGCGCTCGGTTTTCGCCGCCACCATCAGGCCCGTCGTGTCCTTGTCGAGCCGGTGCACGATGCCGGGGCGGCGGACGCCGCCGATGCCCGACAGGCCGTCCCCGCAGTGGTGCAGCAGCGCGTTGACCAGCGTGCCGCTGGCGTGGCCGGGCGCCGGATGCACCACGAGCCCCGTGGGCTTGTCGACCACGATTAGGTCCTCGTCCTCGTAGACGACCGCGAGCGGGATGTCCTCCGGCAGCGGCGTCGCGTCGCTCGGGGGCGGCACCTCGAACAGGATGCGCGCGCCCTCCTTCGGCTTGGCGTTGGGGCTCGACGCCACGGCGCCGTCGAGCCGCACGAAGCCGCCCGCGATCAGCTCCTGGAGCCGCGTGCGCGACAGGCCGAGGTCCTCGCGCGCCGCGTGCAGGGCCAGCAGCTTGTCGAGCCGCTGCCCGGCCTCGCCGGGGCCGACCGCGAAACCCATGACGTCCGGCCCGTCGCTGCCGTCCTCCGCGGCGCTCACGCCGCGAAGTCCGAGCGCGCGTAGCCCTGGATGAACAGCAGGGCGTCGAGGTCGGCGTGGTCGAGCCGCGCGTGGGCGGCGGCCGCCACGGCGGGCTTGGCGCGGAACGCCACGCCGAGCCCCGCCGCGCCGAGCATGGCGAGGTCGTTGGCGCCGTCGCCCACC
>CAXTFP010000365.1:0-4121 GCA_964243135.1 uncultured Lichenihabitans sp. | reverse complement strand
GGATCGGTTCCCCGCCGCGACGCTGGTCGTCTGCGACGCCGGCGTCGCGGCCATGGTGGCGCGCGTCGTGGGCGGCGTGGGGGCGCCCGCGACGGGGCTCGACCTGCCGCTCGACATCCGCGGCACCGCCTTCCAGGAGCGCGTGTGGCGCGCCCTGCGCGACATCCCGGCCGGGCGGACGCTGACCTATGCCGAGGTCGCGGCCCGGCTCGGGGCGCCGAAGGCCGTGCGGGCGGTCGCCGGGGCCTGCGCGGCCAACGCGCTGGCCGTGGCGATCCCCTGCCACCGGGTCGTGCGGAGCGGCGGGGCGCTGTCGGGCTACCGCTGGGGCGTCGAGCGCAAGGCGGCCCTCCTCGCGCGGGAAGCCGGGGACTGACGCGCCTCGTCAGCCCCGGCGCAGCAGCCGCACCGCGAAGAAGCCGTCGAGCCCCACCATGGGCGGATCGAGCCGCGCCGGGTGGCACGGCAGCGTCCGCAACTCGCCGAGCGGCGTCAGGCTCGCCGTCAGGCCCGCCACCTCCTCGGCCTCGATGGGCGAGCGGACCATGTCGGGGTTGCGCCGCAGCAGCGCCGTGACCTGGGCTTCCCCCTCCTCGGGCTCGATCGAGCAGGTGCAGTAGACGAGGCGCCCGCCGGGCCGGAGCAGGGCCGCGGCGCGGTCGAGCATGCGGGACTGGAGGGCCGCCAGCGTCGGGATGTCGGAGGCCCGCTTGGTCCAGCCGACGTCGGGGTGGCGCCGCATCGTGCCGGTCGCTGTGCAGGGCGCATCGAGCAGGATGGCGTCGAAGGGCTGGGCCGAGTAGCTCGCCACGTCCGCGACCTCGGTCTCGGCGCTGAAGCCGAGGCGCTCCAGGTTGATGGCGAAGCGCTTCAGCCGCTCAGCCGAGCGGTCCACCGCCGTCACGGCGGCGCCGGTCAGGCAGAGCTGGGCGGTCTTGCCGCCGGGCGCCGCGCAGAGATCGGCCACGCGCTCGCCGGGCTCGGCCCGCAGCAGCCGCGCGGGCAGCGCCGCCGCGGCGTCCTGCACCCACCATCCGCCCTCGGCGTAGCCGGGCAGGTCCGGCACGGGCACCTGGTTGCGCAGACGGATGGAACCCGTCGCCAGCACGTCGCCGTCGAGGCGCGCCGCCCAGCCCTCGGGGTCCGACTTCACCGTGATGTCGAGCGGCACCTCGGCCCGGTTGGCGGCCGCGACCGCGGCCGCGACCTCGTCGCCGTAGGTTTTGCGCCAGCGCGCCGCCAGCCAGCCCGGCGTGTCGACGAAGGGATCATCGCTGCCGTGCTCGTCGCGCTGGCGCGCCACGTTGCGCGCCACCGCGTTGGCCAGGGGCGCGAAGGCCTGGCCCACGGGGTCGAGCCGCACGGCCTGCACGCAGGCGTTCACGGCCGCGTGGTCGGGCACGTCGAGGAACAGGATCTGCGCGGCCGTGACGATGAGAATCCATTCGAGCTGGCCGCTCTTCTTGGGGAGCCCCTTCTCAAGCAGGCGGCCGAGGAAGCGCCGCAGCGTGCCCAGGCGCCGCAGCGACACGATCACGATGGAGCGCGCCAGGGCCCGGTCGCGGTCGTCGAGCGGCACGGTGAAGCGCGGGTGCTGGGCCGCGGCGACCAGGGCCTCGTCGAGGCCGCGGGCATTCATCACGACGTCGCTCAGCGCGGCCGCGGCGGCGAGGCGGCAGGCCAGTCCGGGCGGAAGCTCGACGGGCGGAGCCTGGACCTTCATGCCCGGCTTGGAGCGGATGGGGCGTCCAGGGGGCGCTTTGGAGACCATGGATCAGTGCGCCCCCGCCGACGAGGGGGACGGAGGTGCGACCCGGGGGGACGCGGAAATGAGGAACATCGAGGGCCTTCCAACCGGCTCGCTTCGGTCGCCTGTCCGATGGGTGTTCGGGGACCTATATGGGGGAGACCGACACGCCGCGCCCAGTGCGGAAGGCGTAGCCAAAGAAGGTGGTGGAAGCGTGATGGACGACGACGGACGGACGGAATCACCCGGCATCCCGGCGCAGGACGCCAAACCGACGCAGACCGGCGCCGCGGAGCGCGCCCTGGCCGAGGCCGAGGCGCGCCACGCGGAGCGGCGGCGGGCCGAGCACGCCCGGCCGCGCGAGATCAACGGGCGGCAAGGGCCGGAGCCGGTCCGCTACGGCGACTGGGAGAACAAGGGCATCGCCTACGACTTCTGACGCGGGCCGACATCCCCGGCGGCGCGACCGCCGGGGCGCCGTCAGACGTCGAGCGACGTCATACGTCGAGAGATGTGCCGGCCTTGTCCACCACCGTCTTGGCGCTGTCGCCGACGTCCTTGACGAAGTCCGACGCGGAATGGCGCACGTGGTCGACGGCGTCCCCGGCGGCGGCGCGGATCCCGTCGATCTCGCTGCGGGCGACGTCCTGGGCCGACTCGCGGAAGCGATGGGCGGTGCTGCCCATCAGGCTGTCCTCGGCCACCGTCATGGGCAGGGCCGCGCCGATCGCAGCGCCGACCGCGAGGCCGATGGCGCCGAGGATGAGCGGTTGCTCCTCCAGGAGATGCGACAGCTTGGAGCGGACTTCCGTGCGGTCGTGGGGGATGTAGCGGGACACGTTCTGCATGGCATCACCGGCTCGCGATGAGGTGGCGTCGTAGGCGTCGTAGGCCCGGCGCTTGAGGTCGGCGCCGGTGGTCGAGAGGCTGTCGGCGACGCCTTCGCGCACCTCGGCCAGACCCGCGGTCGCCGAGGCTAGGGCCGAGCGGCCGGACGGCGTGGCGGTGGACGAGGGGCGCAGCAGCGGCGGGCGCCGTCCGGTGCCGAGTTCGACGGGGGAGCGGGACGGGAACGGGCGGCGTTCCAGCGGCTCGAAGCCCGTCTCGTCCGATTGGGCATCGCGCTTGGCGAAGAAGCGCATGATCAGCGCCGAACCCGCGGTGAGCAGCATGGCGGGCAGCGGGTGCTGCTTGGCCACGCCCGCGAGGTTGTCCATCACGGTGTTGGCGCCGACCCGGGCATTGGACACCACCTCGTCCATCACGTTCTCGGGCCGCAGGTTCGTGCGGAGCTGTTCCAGCGTGTTGGCGAGGTTTGCCCGCGTGCCCTCCGCCTCGTGGGCGACCTCGCTGGACGATTGCCGACCGGTGTCGCCGCTCATTTCACTTGCTCCTTGACGATGGTGGCGTCCTTGCCGAGCTGGTCCATGGACCGCTTCGGCATGAGGTTGTCGGCCGACAGCCTGTTCAGCGCGACGTAGAGGACGATGGCGCCGATCACGGCGAGGACGCCGCCGACCAGGAAATAGGCGAGCCAGGGCACCACGCCGAGATAGATGACGAGCTGGACGATCCCGAACAGGATGATGAACAGCCCGACGAGCATCAGCACGGCCGCGACGAGCAGGAAGACAACGGCCCGGATGGCGGCCGAGATCTTCTCGGAGATCTCGGTCCTGACGAGGCGGATCTCCGTCTCGAACAGCGTCGTCATCTGCGACAGCGCGTCCGCGAAGAGCGATGGGGTCGACGGGCGGCCCGGCGTCTCGAAGCTCATGCCGTCACCTCCGCCCGGCGCGCTCAAACCTGACCACCGCGGTACAGCGACGCCTCGTCGACGATCGGTGCGTCGCTCTTGAGGAAGCGCGACAGCAGGAAGCCGCCCAGCACGGCGCCGCCGAAGAAGGCCACGGGCTGCCGGCGCCCGAAATCCGCCAGCGTCGCGAACACCTGGCCGATGTCGCGCGAGCGGACGTCCTCGGCGACGCGGTCGACGTTGTCGGCCGCGATGCGGACGAGCCGCGCCATGTGGGGGTTGGTCTTGTCGAGGTCCTCGGCGGCCGAATGGGCAGCCTTGGCGACGCCGGCGATCTTGTCGGCCCCGGCCGACTTCTGCTGGCCGACGATCTCGTTCAAGCGCAGGCGGGCCTGCTCGGCGAGAGTCGCGGCCGTGCCCTTGGCGTCGTCGGCGGCCTGCGAGGCCTGGCTCCGCACCGTGCCGACGGGGTCGGACTGACCATACCGGGTCGAAGCGCCCTCCGAGGCCGCTTTGGTGCCCGACACCGCGTCGCGGCGGAGATCCTGGAAGCGGGCGTTCAGGTCGTCCTTGGCGCGGGCCGCGTCGGCGCCGAAGCTCGAAGTCGAATCGGTGTCA
>CAXTFP010000364.1:0-4124 GCA_964243135.1 uncultured Lichenihabitans sp. | reverse complement strand
CGCGACCCTCGACCGGCTGGCCGGCCGCGCGGACGCCTGGGCCTCCGCCTCGGCCGCCCATCTCGGCCGCACCCTCGACACGGCGGCCTCCTTGCAGGCGCGGCGATCCGCGGCGCTGATGGGCGGGGCGGGCGACGCGCGGGTGCCGGGCGGGCTCACCACGGCCGAGCTGCTCGCCGGCCGGACACTCCCGGACACGTCGGGCGAGCGCGACGACGACACCGCGAAGGTGATGACCCGCCTGTCCGAGCAGCTCGCCCTTCTGCGCACGGTCGGGGACGCCCACGCGGCCATCGCCGAGCGCCAGAAGATCGAGGCCGAGCAGGCCAAGCTCGGCGCGGACGCCACGGCGGCCGAGAAGGACGAGGTCGCGGACCTCGTCCGGCAGATCGACGCCGCCGCGGCCGCCCAGGCGAAGCTGAAGGCGGCTCAGGCCGCGACCGACCAGGCCTTCGGCTTCGCCTCGGCCGAGGCGGCGCGCGGGGTCGAGGCGCTGATCCTGGACGGCGCGCGGCTGGGCGACGTGGCCTCGAGCCTGCTGCGCTCGACGGCGCGCCAGGGCCTCCAGGCGGCGTTGGTGGGCGCCGGCCCCTTCGCGGCCCTGGCCGGCACGCGCGGGCAGGACGGGGCCACGGGCGGCCTCTTCGGCGGGATCGCCAGGGCGGTGTCGGGCGGCTCCGGCTTCGCGGGCCTCTTCGCGCAGGGCGGCACGATCGGCCCCGGCCAGTGGGGCATCGTGGGCGAGCGGGGGGCCGAGGTGGTGGCCGGCCCCGCCGCGGTCACGCCCATGGGCAAGCTGCCGGCCGCCGCGGCCCGGAGCACCCAGGTGATCAACTTCAACGTGACGTCGCCCGACCCGCCCGCCTTCGCCCGGTCGGAGAGCCAGATGGCGGCGGTGCTGGCGCGCGCCGTCGGGCGCGGGGGGAGGAACGCGTGAGCGGCTTCAACGAGGTGCGGTTCCCGACCGACGTGGCGCTCGGCGCCCGCGGCGGCCCCGAGCGGCGCACCGACGTCGTCACGCTGCGCTCCGGCGCCGAGGAGCGCAACGCGATCTGGGCCGACGGGCGGCGCAAGTACCAGGCGGGCTACGGGGTGAAGAGCTTCGCCCAGCTCGAAGCCGTGCGCGACTTCTTCGAGGCGCAGCGCGGCCGCCTCTACGGCTTCCGCTGGAAGGATCGCTTCGACTACCGCTCCTGCCCCTCGCCCCACCAGCCCTCGGCCTTCGACGTGCCGATCGGCACGGGCGACGGCCGCACGGCGGCCTTCCAGCTCGTGAAGCTCTACGGCGCGGGCCTGCCGACCCCCTATCTCAGGCCCATCCGCAAGCCGGTGCCCGGCACGGTGCTGGTGGGGGTCGGCGGGACGGTCGCGGCGGGCTGGCGCTGCGACACCACCACGGGGATCGTCACCCTCGCGTCCCCGCCCCGCGCCGGCACCCCCGTGACGGCCGGCTTCCTATTCGACGTGCCGGTGCGCTTCGACACCGACTACCTCGAGGCCGACCTCGCCTGGTTCGAGGCCGGGCAGATCCCCAACATCCCCATCGTCGAGATCCGCGCATGAAGCAGCTTCCCCCGGCCCTGCAGGCGGCGCTCAGCTCCGGCGTCACGACGCTGTGCTACTGCTGGCGCCTGACCCGGGCCGACGGCGCGGTGCTGGGCTTCACCGAGCACGACCGCGATGTCGTGGCGGACGGCACGAGTTTTCTGGCCGAGACGGGTTTCACGGCGTCGCGGCTGGAGCAATCGCTCGGCCTGTCGATCGACAACATGGAGGCCGTGGGGGCGCTGTCGTCGGCCGGCATCAGCGAGGCCGACCTCGTGGCCGGCCGCTACGACGACGCGGCCGTGGAGCTCCTCTGGGTCGACTGGAGCGACCCCGCGGTCTTCGTCCTGCTGTGCGCGGCGATCTTGGCGAGGTGAGGCGCGAGGGTCTGGCCTTCTCGGCCGAGCTGCGCTCGCTGGCCCACCGGCTGAACCAGAAGATCGGCTCGACCTACTCGCGGACTTGCGAGGCGGCGCTCGGCGACGCGCGCTGCAAGGTCGACCTCGCCCAGGCTGCGATGCGGGCGGCCTTCACGGCCGCGAGCGGCGGCGCGGGCCGGGTGATGGCCGCCTCGGGCCTGTCGGGCTACGCGTCCGACTGGTTCACGGGCGGCACGCTCACCTTCGCGGGCGGCGCCAATGCCGCGATCCCCTTCGAGGTGAAGTCGCACCGGCGCACCAGCGGCATCGACCAGTTGGAGCTGTGGTTGCCGCCGCACTTCCCGATCGCGGCCGGCGACGCCGGCACGGTGGTGGCGGGCTGCCGCAAGACGCTGGCGGTGTGCCGCTCGAAGTTCGACAACGTCCTCAACTTCCGCGGCTTCCCGCACATCCCGGGCACCGACGCCGTGACGCGCTACGGCGTGCAGGGCGCGCTCGGCGCCAGCGGCGGCTCGCTGTTCGGGGCAAACTGAGAGTCCGCACCGGACGCACTTCGCCCGACATCACGGCTCATCGGAAAGGGGCACCCATGGCGAGGCACGCGTTCGAGGGGGTGCCCTGATGCCGGAGCGGGCGCGGATCATCGCGGCGGCGCGGCACTTCGTCGGCACGCCCTACCACCATCAGGCCGCGCTGGCCGGCGCGGGCTGCGACTGCCTCGGGCTGATCCGCGGCGTGTGGCGCGACCTTTACGGCGCCGAGCCCGCGCGCCCGCCGCCCTACACGCCCGACTGGGGCGAGGTCGGCGACGCCGAGCCCATGCTGGACGCCGCCCGCCGCCACCTCGTGCCGCTCGACCTCGCGGAGAGCGGGCCGGGCGACGTGCTGCTGTTCCGGCTGTGGCCCGGCTGCCCCATGAAACACGCCGCCATCCTCAGCGAGGACGGCCGCATGATCCACGCCCAGTCGCGCGACCGCGTGCGCGAGGTGACGATGGGCGCGTGGTGGCGGAGGCACATCGCGGCAGGGTTCGGCTGGCCGTGAGGGGCGATGTGGTGCCGAGGGCAGCGGCCCACATGTTTATGATGGCGACAGGAGGAGTCCTCATGTCCACCACCGTGCCGGTGTCCGAGGTCGAGAAAGATTTCGCGCTCTACCATGATCGCGCCCTCACCGAGCCCGTGCGGGTCGTGCGGGATGGACAGGAGACGGTCTACATCGTCTCGGCTCGGGACATACCGACACCTGAAGCGGAGCGAGTCGCGGACAGCCTCATCGGCGAAATCCGATGATCCTGAGCGGCGTGAGTTCACGGTTCGGGAGGCGGCCGACCTGCTGCTCGTCTCGCCGTCCTATCTCAGGACGCTGCTCGAAGCTGGCGAGATCCAGTCCCATGGCGCGGGGCCGCGTGAGCGCATCCGGGCCGCCGATCTCTTCGATCACCGTGCGCGGTCGGACGCGACGCGGAGGGCGGCCATCGGCGAGATGGTCGCCGTAGCCCAGGAGCTCGGGCTTGATTGATGCCCCGAGGGCATCCACCCACGGTCCTGTTCGACGCGGACGTGTTCTTCGGCGCTGCCCTCCGCAGCCTCGTCGTACAGACGGCCGGCTGCCGACTCCATCGCGCCCGATGGACGGCCGCCATCCACGACGAGTGGATCGCTGCCGTGCAGAGGGCACGGCCAGGGACCGACCGTAACAGGCTCGACCGCACGCGCTGATGGCCGGGCCGTGTCGAACACGCCCGACCATCTCCGGGGCATGAGGGCTCTCCTCCAGGCCTGATCATCTCGGTCTCTCGTCCGCTGTTCCGCCGGCCACCGACCCGTCCATCGCGAGCCTCGCCGCCGTGAGGCGCCGGCGCGGCGGCCTGACGCCCATCGTCCGTCCCCTCCCAACCGTCGGATCCGCCCATGGCCACGCTCCTCCTCCGTTCGGCCGGCGCGGCGCTCGGCGCGGCGCTCGGCGGCCCGCTGGGCGGGCTCATCGGCGGGGCGGTGGGGGCCGTCGGGGGCGCCGTGGTCGACGAGCTGCTGGCCAATGCCCTGGCGTCGCGGCGCGCGCCCGCGGCGGAGCTCGACACGGTCGCCATCACGCACGCCGAGGAGGGCGCGCCGGTGCGCAAGCTGTGGGGGCGCATGCGGGTCGGCGGCAACGTCATCTGGTGCACGCAGTTCCAGGCCGTCACGACGAAGCAGA
>CAXTFP010000363.1:0-4130 GCA_964243135.1 uncultured Lichenihabitans sp. | reverse complement strand
CGTCAAGGGCCTGATCCTCGCGACGCAGGCGGCCGCGCAGGGGTTCCCGGCGACGGGCGGCGTGGTGGTCAACATCTCGTCCGGTGCCGGCATCACGCCCATCGCCCAGGCGCAAGTCTACAGCGCCACCAAAGGCGCGGTCGACAACCTGACGCGCTCGCTCGCGCTCGAACTGGGGCCGCGCAACATTCGCGTCGTCGGCATCGCGCCGGGCCTCGTCGCGACGGAAGGCACGAGCGGCATGGGCGAGGAGGGCGCGGCCCCGTTCGTCGCGCGCACGCCGCTCGGGCGCATCGGCCAGCCGGCCGACATCGCCGCCTCGGTGGCCTTCGTCGTGTCGGACGACGGTGGCTGGATCACCGGCGAAACGCTGCAGGTCGGCGGCGGCCTGCGGCTCTAGGCGGGAGCATGCGTCCCTTCGGCGTCGACCACCCGCACCCGCTGAAGGACGACATCGAGGCCGGCCGAGTGCCGCGCGCGATCCGCCCGATACGGTCGGGAGATCGCCGCGGAGAGGGGGAGAGCACCCCGTCGAGCTCGTGGCACCGACTCCGGGTGACCGCAGGGACGCGCTGAACGTGCCCAGGGTCAGCGTCGCCGTATTTCGGGAAATATCCTCGTCAAAGCATCGGTCGACCGGCTCGTCTCGGCAACCGGCCTTTGAACTCTGGAGTTCGAGCAATCGGTACTGATCGCCGCCCTCCAGGAGCAAGCCATGCCTGAATATTCCGACCGTATCGACGTCGCCGCGTCTCCGGATACCGTGTTCCGTTTCGTATCGGATATCGCAAGCCTTCCGAAATACCTGCCGACCGTGCAAGGCGCTCACTCACATCCGCATGAGCGCGTGGAGGTGGACGGCAAGGCCAACGGCCACGCTTACACGTCGGAGGGCTGGTTCAAGGTCGATCAGGCGGGGCGGACCATGACCTGGGGGTCGGACGGCGCCAACGACTATTCGGGCAAGATGACCGTGTCGGGGGAGGGTGACCGATCCGATGTGGAGTGCTCGCTGCAGTTCACGCCGACCGCCGACATCAAGGACGCCATGGATCGAAATCAGGGAGGTCCGAGCGCGGCCATGACGGACGGACTGCGCGCTTCACTCGTCAGCATCAAGCGGATCTGCGAGGGAACGGGCGGCAAACAGCCCAGCACGGCGGAGTGATCGGAGGTGCCGGGCGGCGCGACGCCCGGCTCCTCCCATTCGACTATCGGGACGGTCCCTTGGCGTCCCGCTGCGCTTCGTCGATCCTGCGCGCGACCTCCTCGGAGGTTCCGGCGACGCGTTGCTCGAAGCCGCCGACGAGGTAGATCGTCGTGACGTCGACGGTCTGCGTGTGGACGCCGGCCACGTGCTCCGGGTTGATCCAGGTGGCGACGTCCTTGGCGTGGGGCGTGAAAAACTTCAGCAGCATGATCGTGCCTCGCGGGGCCTGTCGGCGGTCTTCCCGCACATAAGCTTGACCCCGCCGGAAGCAACCTCGTCTTTCTGATCGCATGCGGAGATCCGTACGCCGCACATCCGCCATGGCGCGACGGGACGCCCATCCCGCGCCGGGACATATCGGCGCGGTGAGGTCGATGCCGCACGCATCCGACGGCGTGACGTCATCGATCATCCAATGTGATACATGCTGGGTTCAGGATAGGTCTCGCCATGTGGGAGGAAGTTTTCCGCATCCTCACATTGAGCATAGCTTTTTGATGTACTCAGCACTCCTCTCCGCCATGGTCCTTTCGGTCGGCCTGACATCTGTTCAGGCACAAGCGGCCGATAAATTTCACATCACGCCCCAGGAGCAGGCCGCCTGCCAGGGCGATGCGACGACATTGTGCAGCGATGCCTTTCCGGACGAGGATGCGCTGATCTCCTGCATGAGGACGAACGTCTCCAACCTCACGCCGGTCTGTCGCAGAACGTTCACCGCGGGGCTACAGCGTCGCCACATGTGACGGTCGGCCGTCGGGATAAACCCTCAATCGCCGCAGCGGACCAACGCCACCGCGAGGTCGCCCGCGAAGGGCGGCAGGTCGAACGCCTCCGTGCCGTCCCGTTCCACAACGGGCGCGACGGCTTCGCCCCGTATCGTGTCCCAGCCCGTGATGCGGTAGCGGCCGGGCCGGAGGCCGGGGACGGAGACCGTGACGCGGAGCGACGCCCCGTCGCGGCACAGCAGGCCGCGCCGGTCGAGTCGGTCGCGCGGGAGGAGATAGACGACGGCCTGGTCGGCGGACGCGCAGGCGAAGCGCGCCAGCCGCTCCGGCCCGATGGTGGCGCCGTCCCCGTCCCGCACGATCGCGTCGGGGCCGAGGCTGCGCCGGTCGAAACGCGCCCACCCGATCAGCGGCATGAAGCGGGACAAGGCATGCTGCGCGCGCCGCATGCCGGCCGTCAGCACGTGCGGCCTCCGGTTCGGCCAACGCATCCCGCCCCCTGCCCCGCCGGCCGCGAGATGCGCCCACTGCAGGTGGCGGAAATATTCGTCGTCGAAGTCCTCCGGCAGGCTGCGGTGCCGGTCCTTGAAGCTGTGGATCGGCCCGTGCTCGCTGTCGAAGAAGGGCCGCCGGTCGCGGATCTCGCCGATCGACTCGCGCACGATGCGGCCCATGCCGATGGCGGGGTCGACCGTGTTGCGCGGGTCGTCGATGGTGCCCTGCTCGTAGATGTGGATGGTCGCGGCATCGAGGGCCGGATGGCGGAAGATGGCGCCCTCCATGGCGAGATGCCGGCGCCACACCAGCTCCGGCCCGAACAGCGACACGGTCTGTGGGTGGGCGCGGCCGTGGAGCCGAATCTCCTCGGCGCGGAGGTGGCCGCCGATGTCCGCGATGAAGTCGTGGAAGGGCTCGGCGGAGTCGCCGCCCTGCGCCGGGTGGATCTCGTTCCACAGGTCCCACGCGAAGAGCGCGCCCGAGCCGCCCCAGCGCGCCGTCGCGAAGGACAGGCGCCGCTTGATGGCGGCCCGCATGGCAGGGTCGAGCAGCGCCCGCGACGGGTGGTCGAGCGGGCCGCCGTTGCCCACCGCATAGGGGTGATGGCGGAAATGCAGCCACATCCAGAACGTATCGTAGGGCGTCAGCAGGACGCGCAGACCGTGGTCCGCGCAGAGCGCGAAGAGGTCGTCCCACAGCCGCAGCATGTGGGGCGCGAAGGTGCCGGCAGGCTTCTCGACGTAGCGGTGGCGCACCTGGGCGTATTCGAGCATCAGCCGCAGCACCGTCACGCCGTGCGCCTTCAGGATGGCGAGGTGCCGGTCGACCGCCGCGACGTCGCGGCGGCGGAACAGGGGATCGAGTTCGACCCAGCTCACGGCGTCGTTCTGGCCGACCGGGTGCCAGTCCGCGCCGTTCTCCTCGATGAAATAGGGGGCGTGCGGCGCGACCCCGATCCAGGGCAGGGATCCGCCGCCGAGGGCCCGGCCGGCCCAAGGCGCGGCCTCGGCGTCGGGCGCGCGAAAAAGGCGCGGTGGGAAGGGCGGGGTCCGTGCTATCTTTTCGCTCCAAGGCGAGGGAATATGCTGCTATCGGGTCCTTGCAGGCCCGGATCCAGACCCGGAAAGGCAGGTTCGGCGCCGCGCATGCAAGCCATTTATGCACACCCGACCCTCGTCGAGGACCTCCGCGCCGCCGTCAACGAACGGTTGGACCAGCTCGTGCCGGTCGCCCTCCGAGGGCCGCAGCGGGTCAACGAGGCCGTGCGCTACGCGCTGCTGGCCCCGGGCAAGCGCATCAGGCCGCTCCTGACCCTTCTGGCCGCGCAGGACTTCGGCGCGCCCGTGGCGGATGCGCTCGACGTCGCCTGCGCCACCGAGATGGTCCACACCGCCTCGCTCGTGCTCGACGACCTGCCCGCGATGGACGACGCCCGGCTGCGCCGCGGCCAGCCGACCGTGCACGTGCACTTCGACGAGAGCACCGCCATCCTCGCGGCCGTGGCGCTGCTGAACCAGGCCTTCGCCACCGTGACGCGCGCGGCGCGCCTGCCGGCCGAGACGCGGGTGGCGCTGGTCGAGCGGCTGTCGGCGGCCATCGGCTTCGACGGGCTCGTCACCGGCCAGGAGAACGACCTGCACGACCGCGGCGCCACCGCCACCGTGGCGCGGCTGGAAGCCCTGAACCACCAGAAG
>CAXTFP010000362.1:0-4130 GCA_964243135.1 uncultured Lichenihabitans sp. | reverse complement strand
GCATCGCGGCGCCCCTCAAGGCCGCCAACATCGACACCGATAAGATCATCCCGGCCCAGTACCTCAAGACCATCAAACGCACCGGCCTCGGCCGCGCGCTCTTCGCCGAGATGCGCTACAACGACGACGGCTCCGACAACCCCGACTTCGTGCTGAACCGGCCGGCCTATCGTGGCGCCGAGATCCTGGTGGTGGGCGACAACTTCGGCTGCGGCTCGTCGCGCGAGCACGCCCCCTGGGCGCTGCTCGACTTCGGCATCCGCTGCGTGATCTCGACCAGCTTCGCGGACATCTTCTACAACAACTGCTTCAAGAACGGCATCCTGCCGATCGTCGTCACGCCCGAGCAGCTCGACATGCTGTTCGACGACGCCGAGCGCGGCGCCAACGCCCGTATCTCGGTCGACCTCGAAGCCCAGGAGATCCGCGGGCCGGACGGCGGCGCGATCCGCTTCGAGATCGACCCGTTCCGCCGGCACTGCCTCCTCGAAGGGCTCGACGACATCGGCCTCACCATGGCCAAGGCCGCCGAGGTCGATCGCTACGAGCACGCCATCGCGGGCTCGCGCCCCTGGGCGTGACGGCGGCTTTGCGCTGCGGCGGACGAAACGCCGCGCCGACCCGGGCGGATTTGGCGCGTTGAGCCGGGCCTTCACAGCACGGAAAGACAGCGCCATGGCCGCCACGAAGAAGCTCGCGAAATTCACCCTGTCCGAGGCCGGCGAGGGCTTCAACCTCCACATCGAGGACGAAGCCGGCCACGTGTTGGAGCTGAGCTCCACCCGCGACCAGCTCGACGTGATCGCCGACACGCTCGAGGAGATCCTGTCCCAGGACGACTCCGCCGACGAGGTCGAGGACGACGAGGCCGAAGGCGAGATGGACGGCAAGAAGGTCTGACGCGCCGTCCTCCTCGCCTCCGGTGAGGAGCGGGCTCGCTTGCAGGGCGATCGGGTGACGATCGCTCGGCCGAGGTCGCACCCGGTCCGCCTCCTCCACCGCCTTGCAGGCGGTCCCCCTCCTCCACGGTGTGGAGGAGGAGACGCGGAGGCGCCGCGGCATGTCCTCCTCCGCCTCGCGGAGGAGGGGGACCGCGCGAAGCGCGGTGGAGGAGGCCCGACCGGGCGTCGCACGACGACAGAAGCCTCCACCCGGTGGCTCTGCGGGGCGGGGCCGGCCGCCTTCCCACTCCGGCCCGCATCCGCTAACCTTTGCCGCGTCCCGCCGCCCGCGGGGAGCGGAGCCCGTCCATGAGGTCGACCCCCTTCGCCGCCGTCTGCGCGGCTTGGCTCATGGCGGGGGTGATGCCGGCCGGGGCGGCGGCGGATCTCTCGGCCTGCCTCGCGCAGCTCAAGGCGGGGGCCGCCGCCCGCGGCGTCACGGCCGCCACCTTCGACGCCGCGACCGCCGACCTCCAGCCCAACGACGTCCTGCACTTCCAGGACGAGCAGCCCGAGTTCACCACGCCGGTGTGGGACTACATGGCTGGCCTCGTCGACCAGGAGCGGATCGACGACGGCCGCGCCATGCTGGAGCGCTACGGCGACGCGCTGGGGCGCATCGAGGCGCGCTTCGGCGTCAGCCGCACCGTGCTGGTGGCGCTCTGGGGCGTCGAGTCCGACTACGGCAAGACCTTCGGCAACCGTTCGGTGGTGCAGTCGCTCGCCACCCTGAG
The DNA here is from genome assembly GCA_964243135.1 of uncultured Lichenihabitans sp. Classification (GTDB taxonomy): domain Bacteria; phylum Pseudomonadota; class Alphaproteobacteria; order Rhizobiales; family Beijerinckiaceae; genus Lichenihabitans. The sequence goes on along the minus strand of CAXTFP010000362.1, from coordinate 2,455 downwards.
CTGCTACGGCCACAAGCCCGCCTATTACGAGGGCGAGCTCTTCGCCGCCCTGTCGATCCTGCAGCGGGGCGACGTGAAGCCGGACCGTTTCGTCGGCTCCTGGGCGGGGGCCTTCGGCCACACGCAGTTCATGCCCTCGACCTTCGAGCGCAACGCGGTCGACATGGAGGGCGACGGCCATCCCGACATCATCGACTCCGTGCCGGACGCGCTGGGCTCCACGGCCAACTACCTGCGCAAGTCCGGCTGGACGGCCGGGTCGCCCTGGGGCGTGGAGGTGAAGCTGCCGGCGGGCTACGGCGGCCCGAGCGGGCGCAAGAACGTCCACCCCATGGCGTTCTGGGCGGGGCGCGGGCTGCGGCGCGTCGACGGCGCGCCGCTCAAGGGCGGGAGCGCCGGGTTGCTGCTGCCGGCCGGGCGGACGGGCCCCGCCTTCCTGGTGACGCGCAACTTCGAGGCGATCTACGCCTACAACGCGGCCGAGATCTACGCGCTGGCGATCGGCCATCTGTCGGACCGGCTGCGCGGCGGCGGCCCGCTCGCTACGCCCTGGCCCACCGACGACCCCGGCCTCGCCCGCGTCGAGCGGCGTGAGCTGCAGGACCGGTTGGCCGGCAAGGGGTTCGACATCGGCAACCACGACGGCGTGATGGGCACCAAGACCCGCGCGGCCATCGCGACCTATCAGCAGTCCGTCGGCCTGAAGCCCGACGGCCGCGCCAGCGCCAGCGTGCTGAAGGCCCTGCAGGACGGCCGATGATCTTCGATCGGGACAGTGGGGAGTCCCAAAGGGCTCGCCCTTCGACGGTCAGGGCGGAGCCCTGAACAGAGTTGAACAATGTTGTTCAGGGCTCCGCCCTGAGACCCGCAAAAGGCCGGGGGCCTTTTGAAACCAACTTTTATATTCTATCTCTATCTATGCTTCATTCCGATGTCGCGCCGGCAGAAGCCGTCCGGCCAGTCGAGCGCGTCGATGCCCGCATAGGCGCGGGCGCGGGCCTCGGCCGCGTCGGCGCCGAGCCCCGTCAGCGTCAGCACCCGGCCGCCGTCGGCGAGCACGTGGCCGCCCTCGGCCCGCGTGCCGGCGTGGAACAGCGTGACGCCGGGCCGGGCCGCGGCGGCGTCGAGCCCGCGGATCTCAGTTCCCCTGAGGGGGGCGTCGGGGTAGCCCCGCGCCGCCATCACCACCGAGACGCCCGTCTCCGGCCGGAACCGCACCGGCCCGGCGGGCAGCCGCCCGCGCGCCACGGCGTCGAGCAGCTCCAGCAGGTCCCCGTCAAGCCGGGGCAGGATGGCCTGCGTTTCCGGGTCGCCGAAGCGCACGTTGAACTCGATCAGCTTCGGCCCGTCGGCGGTCAGCATCAGCCCGGCGAAGAGCACGCCCTTGAAGGGCGAGCCTCGCTCCGCCATGCCGCGCAGCGTCGGCGCGACGATCTCCGCCATGATCCGGGCTTCGAGCGCCGCGTCGAGCGCCGGGGCGGGCGAGACCGCGCCCATGCCCCCCGTGTTGGGGCCGGTGTCGCCCTCGCCCACGCGCTTGTGGTCCTGGGCCGAGGCGAAGGCGAGCGCGCGCCCCCCGTCGCAGAGCGCGAAGAAGGACAGCTCCTCGCCGGCCAGGAACTCCTCGATCACCACCGACGCCCCGGCCGCCCCGAAGCCGCCGCCGAACATGAGGTCGAGCGCGCGCCCCGCCTCGGCCCGGTCGGCCGCGATCACCACGCCCTTGCCGGCCGCGAGCCCGTCGGCCTTGATCACGGTCGGGTAGGGGATCGTCGCGAGATGCGCCTCCGCCCGCGCGCGGTCGTCGAACCGGGCGTAGGCCGCCGTGGGGATGGCGAAGTCGCGCGCGAGGTCCTTGGTGAAGCCCTTCGAACCTTCGAGCGCCGCAGCCGCCCGCGACGGCCCGAAGACCGCGATGCCGGCCGCCTCCAGCGCGTCCGCGACCCCCGCGACCAGCGGCGCCTCCGGCCCCACCACGACGAGGCCGACGCCTTCGCGGCGCGCGAGCTCCACCACGGCCGCGGGGTCCTGCGGGTCGAGCGCCAGATTGGTGCCCAGCGCGGCCGTGCCGGGGTTGCCGGGGGCGATCAGCAGGCGGCCGAGCCGCGGGCTGCGGGCGATGGCCGCGGCCAGGGCATGTTCGCGGCCGCCCGCGCCGAGGATGAGTACGTCGATGCTGTCGGCCACGGCGATGCTGTTCCTGAGACGAAGGCGCGCCCGCGCTTCTGGCACGGATCGGGGCCCCGTTGAAGCCGGGCCGGCGGGGGCTTCAGGGCCATGGTGGAAGCTTCTCTCGTCGTGTGACGCCCGGTCGGGCCTCCTCCACCGCGCTTCGCGCGGTCCCCCTCCTCCACGATGTGGAGGAGGAGACACGACGGCGCCGCGGCGTATCCTCCTCCGCCCCGCGGAGGAGGGGGACCGCCTGAAAGGCGGTGGAGGAGGCGGACCGGGTGCG
>CAXTFP010000361.1:0-4138 GCA_964243135.1 uncultured Lichenihabitans sp. | reverse complement strand
ACGCCGAGCCGCCACTGGGTATCCTTCGGGGCCTTCGCCAGGAACACGCGGACGAGCGCGGTCATCTCCTCGTAGACCGGGATGGAGCCGGCCGCGTCGCCGGAGAGCAGCTTCGCGTCACCGACGCGGTTCAGCCCGCTCACGACCTGGAACGCGAGTTCGGCGTTGTCGGGGTCCTTGCGGGCGAGCGCCCGCACGATCCCGAGCCCCTCCTCGTAGGCGTCCACCGCTCCGTCGCGATCGCCGTCGCAGCGTCGCGGGCGGCGTTCGCCTCCTCGCTGGTCAACGTCCGGTCCGGCGCGCGGAACCGGAGTCGGAAGGTCAGCGACCGCCGGCCCTGCTCGACCTGCTCGCCGAGGTAGAGGTCGAACAGCCGCACGTCCTCCAGCAGGTCGCCGCCGCCGATGGCCAGCGCCTCGGCCACCTGGGCCGCCGCGACGTCGGCCGCCGTGGTCAGCGACACGTCGACCGTGACCGGCGGGTAGGGCGAGCCCTGGGGCGCGGGGCGGTCGTCGTACTGCACCTCGATGGTCTGCAGCCCCGCAGCCCGAGCGCCGGCGACGTTTACCGGGAGGTCGTCGAGGTAGACGATCTCCTCGGCGGGTACGCCGGCCGCGGCCACGCCGTGCGCGTAGGCCTCGGGCGCGGGCTTGAGGTCACCGGTGGCGTAGGCGTCGACCACGGTGTCGAAGTGGTCGAGCCACTCCTGGTCGTCGACCCACTCCTGGCCGTGGAAGTCGGTCATGTCGTTGGTCAGCGCGACCACGGGGAGCCCCGCGGCGCGGGCCTCGTCCATCCGCCCCATCGCGTCGCGGACGTCGCCGCGCAGCACGAGCGAGCCGAGCTCGTCGCCGTCCCGGTCGATTCCGCCGGCGGCCTCGCCGAGCCGCCCGAGCCGCAGCGCGGCGCGGCGCCCGACCTGAGCGACGCGGAGCGCGAAGGGCGTGCCCGCGACGCTCCGCGTCCAGCCCGGCAGGGCTTCGGCGATGCCGCGGAAGTCCCACGTCGCCAGCAGGGCATCGGCCAGGATGGCGACCTCGACCGCGCGGAGCGGGCCGAGGCTCCTGGCGGCGGCGGCGGCCTCGGCGAAGCGGTGCCGGAGGTAGGGCACCAGCACGGCCTCGCGCAGGCCGGCCAAGTCGGCCGCGCCGACCGGCACGGCCACGGCGAGGCTGTGGCGGTTCAGCACGGCGCCGAGCATCCTGGCCCGCCGGACGGGGTCGGAGGGCAGGGGGCGGTGAGCGAGGAGGAGCTGGGCCGCCCGGAGCCGCGCGAGGTTTGCCGCGTCCGACAGGCCCTTGCGCCGCAGCATCACGGCGGCGGACTTCAGCTTGCGCGCCAGAAGCATGGGGTGCCGCCGATCTCCGGTCAGGCTCAGGTCCGGGTTCAGCCTCGAAGGTCGGCCGACAGGATCTCGCCCGTCCGAAGCCCGGGCGCGGCGATCGCGTCCTCCTCCTCGGCGCCCTCGTCGAGCTCCGCCGGGGGCAGGTCGGCCGCCCGGGCGACGCCCTCCATGTAGCGTTCCCACACCTCCTCGACCGACCCCTCCGCCAGGATGGACCCGGCTTCGAGCAGCACGGCGCGGTTGCAGTAGGCCCTGATGGATTCCCGATCGTGCGAGGCCAGGACTAGGATCTTGGCGTTGTCCATCATCGCATTGAGGCGCGCCTTGGCGCGCGACGCGAAGGCGGCGTCGCCGAAGGAGATCATCTCGTCGAAGAGCAGGATGTCGGGGTGGCGGGTGGTCGAGGTCGCGAAGGCGAGCCGCATCCGCATGCCGCTGGAATAGGTCCGCATCGGCAAGTGGAGGTAGGGGCCGAGCTCCGAAAATTCGGCGATCCTGGGGATGTTGCGCCGCGCCTCCTTCAGCGACATGCCCAGGAACACGCCGCGCTGGATGATGTTGTCGGCCCCGGTCAGCTCGGGGTCCATCCCCATCTCCATGTCGATGAGGGACGACACGGTGCCGGAGATGTCGGCGCGGCCGGACGACGGCTCGTAGGAGCCGGCGAAGACGCGCAGCAGCGTCGACTTGCCGGCGCCGTTGTGGCCGACGAGCCCGAGCCGGTCGCCCGGCCTCAGCGACAGGTTGAGGCTCCGCAGGGCCTTGACGGTGACGACGTCGCGGTCGTTCGCCTCGACCTGGCCGCCGACCCTGCGGATCAGCGTCGTCTTGAGGGAGCGGCCCCGCGAGTTGAAGATCGGGATCTCGACCGAAGCATCGACGAGTTCGATGGAAGCCACGTCAGGGGTCTCCGCTCACAGCCAATAGACGATCCTGGCGCGGAACTTGGCGAAGACGGGCCAAGCGACGAGGAAGAGGACGCCCAAGGCGATGAACACCGACAGGTAGGTCTGCGGCGCCGGCACGTGGCCCAGCAGGGGCTCGGACACGACGCGCAGGAAGGCCGCGAACGGGTTGAACACCTCGACGTAATGGGCGTTCTGGCCGAGCTGCTCGACGTGCCACATGATCGGCGTCACGAAGAAGGCGAGCTGGAGCAGGTTGCCCACGATCTGCGGCATGTCGCGGAAGCGGGTGCACAGCAGCGCCAGGCTGATCGAGGCCGCGAAGACGCCCGCCAGGACGAGCATCAGGCCGGGGATGGCCAGGAAGGCCGTGGCGCTCGGGGGATACAGGAACAGGATGAAGACCAGCGGGATGATGACGATGTTGTGGCCGAAGGCCATCAGGTTGCGCACCATCACCCGCATCACGAAGGTCGACTTCGGCAGCCCCTCCTGCCTGAGGTAGGGGGCAGCCTCGATGAAGGCGTTGCAGCTTTCCGAGATCGTCGTCTGGATCAGCGTCCAGATCGTCATGTTGACCGCGAGATAGGGAATGTAGTCGCGGACGTTCTGGTGGAACAGCCCGCCGTAGACCGCCCCGATCCCAGCCACGAAGAATGCCATGCTCAGCGTGATCCAGAACTGGCCGAAGCGGGACCGCTTGTAGCGCAGACGGATGTCGCTGACGCCCAGCAGGGCCCACACGTGCCAGCCCTTGAAGCAACGGTACAGGTCTTGCCCGGCCAGCCGCCACTCGCGGGCCCAGGGCCGCTCCGCGGGCGGGGCGGCCCGCAGGGCCGGCAGGGCTTCGGTACTACGCATCCTGGCTCCGCGAACTGGTGAACCCGACGAGTTCCGGACGGGGCGGGGGCGCGGCACGTCTATCGGAACAGCGGTTCGAGCGTCAAGGCGAGCCCGGGGGGCCCGCTCCCCGCCCGGTGCAGCGCCGTCCCTATCGTCGACGATTCGCCCGGAACTAAGGCGCGGGGCCGACCGGCCGGTCCTTCCCCCGACCACCCCGGCCCGCGCGGCGCCGCGACCTTGCCGCGCGCCGCCCCGCGTGCCACCTGTCGCGCCATGCTCCCCTTCGCCAAGATGAACGGCATCGGCAATTCCATCCTGGTGGTGGACGAGCGCGGCCGCGCCCCGGCCCTCACGGGCGAGGCGGCGCGGGCCCTGTGCCGCGGCCCGCTGGCCTTCGAGCAGATGATGGTGCTGTCCGACGCCGCGGAGCCCGGCATCGACGCGGCCGTGCGGATCTTCAACACCGACGGGTCGCGCGCCGGCGCCTGCGGCAACGGCACGCGCTGCGTCGCCTGGTTCATGGTCGAGACCGGCGGGTCCGACGACCTCAGCCTCGACGTCGACGGGACGGCCGTGCTGTGCCGCCGCGACGGGCCGCTCGCCTTCACGGTCGACATGGGGTCGCCGCGCTTCGGCTGGCGCGACATCCCGCTCGGACGGGCCGCCGACACGCTGGCGCTCGACCTCGGCGACGCGCTCGCCGGCACGGGCCTGGAGCGCCCCGCGGCCGTCAGCATGGGCAACCCGCACGCCGTGTTCTTCGTGCCGGACGCCCGCGGCATCGACCTCGCGGCGCTCGGTCCCCGCTTCGAGCGCCACCCGCTTTTCCCGGACCGCGCCAACGTGTCCTTCGCCGAGGTGCGGGCGCCCGACGACATCCTGCTCCGCGTGTGGGAGCGCGGCGCCGGGCTGACGCGCGCCTGCGGCTCGGCCGCCTGCGCGACGCTGGTCGCGGCGGCGCTCCGCGGCCTCACGGGGAGGCAGGCCCGCGTCGCCCTGCCGGGCGGCGCGCTGTCGATCCGCTGGCGCCCCGACGGCCACGTGA
>CAXTFP010000360.1:0-4173 GCA_964243135.1 uncultured Lichenihabitans sp. | reverse complement strand
CGACGGGCTTCGCGGCCGTGCCGCCGCCCGGTCCCGCCACGCCGGTGATGGACAGCGCCACGCCGGCCCGCGACCGCGCAAGCGCTCCCGCGGCCATGGCTCGGGCCACCGCCTCGGAGACCGCCCCCTCGGCGGCGATCAGGGCGGGCGACACGCCGAGCATGTCGGCTTTGGCGTCGTTGGAATAGGTCACGAAGCCCCGGTCGAGGGCGGCGGAGGATCCCGGCACCTCGGTCAGCAGGGCCGCCACGAGGCCCCCGGTGCAGGATTCGGCCGTCGCCAGCACTAGGCCCCGCGCGCGGCAGACCGCGACGAGCGAGACCGCGCGCTGGAGCAGGGGGACTGGGAACATCCGCTGGGCTCAGGCGGCAGCGAAGGGCAGGCGCACCGTGGCGAGGCCCCAGGCCAGGATGCCCTCTTCGCGGCCCGTGAACCCCATGCGCTCGGAGGTGCCGGCCGTGACGCCCACCCGGTCGGGCGCGATGCCGGCGATCTCGGCGATCCTCGCCCGCATGGCGTCGCGGTGGGGGCCGATTCGCGGGGCCTCGCAGACCACGGTAGCGGTGATGTTGGCGATGACGCCGCCCCGCGCCCGCACGCGCCCGGCGGCGTGGCGCAGGAAGATGTCCGACGATGCGCCCTTCCAGCGGGCCTCGGAGGGCGGAAAGTGCGAGCCGATGTCCCCGTCCGCGATGGTGGAGAGCAGGGCGTCGGTGAGGGCATGCAGGACCACGTCGGCGTCCGAATGGCCGGACAGCCGGCGCGTGTGCGGGATGCGGACGCCGCCGAGCCAAACGTGGTCGCCCTCGACGAAGGCGTGGACGTCGAAGCCCTGGCCGGTCCGGACGTCGACGAGGGCCGAGTGCAGGCGGAGCTCCGCGGCCTGGAGGTCGGCCGCGGTGGTGATCTTGATGTTCGCGGGATCGCCCTCGAACACCGTCACGGGGTGGCCGGCGAAGGCCGCCACCGCGGCGTCGTCGGTGAGGTCGTGCCGCCCTTCCGCGGCGGCCCTGCGGTGGGCGTCGAGGATCAGGTCGAGCCGGAAGGCCTGGGGCGTCTGCACCGTGCGCAGCCCTGAGCGGTCGGGGGTCCCGGTGATGCGGCCGTCGCCGTCGACGGATTTGACGGTGTCGAACATGGGACAGCCGGGCACGGCGGCGCCGAACCGCACGGCGGCGGCGATCGCGCGGGTGACGATTTCGGAGGACGCGAAGGGGCGGGCGCCGTCGTGGATCAACACGAGGTCGTGGTCCCGCGCGCCGCGCTCGACCAGCGCTTCGAGTCCGGCGCGGACGCTGTCCTGCCGCGTGGCGCCGCCGAGCACGGGGGCGGCGAGCCGATCGGCCCCCGCGCGGTCGGCCGCGTCGATGAAGAGGTGGCGGTCGTCGGCGTGGATCACCGGCACAACAGAGGCGATGTCGTCCCGCTCCAGGAAGGACGCCAGGGTGCGGGCCACGACCGGGTGGCCCGCCAGCGGGCGGTACTGCTTGGGCAGGCCGGTGCCGGCGCGGGAGCCGCGCCCGGCCGCCACGACCAGCACGTGGGTTCGTTCAAACATCGGCCTGTCGGGGCTCCATCTCGGTCCCTCTTTCCCGTCTTTCGTCCGCGAGGTCAAACCGCGGCCTGTCCCGCGCCCGCGAGCGGCGGCGCGCCCTTGCCGTCCGCCGCCGATTGATTAAGATGCGTGCAGGTCGCCCGATGGCGCCGAAAGCGGCACCGGCTCGCTCCCGAGCGCGCGGCGCCCGCCATCTCTTCCGATGGATGATCACAGGACGACGCGCCCTTTGACAGTGCAGACGCCGGCGGAGGCCTTCGACGCGGGGCAGGGCAGGGCGCCGATCCGCCTGGGCGGGTTGACGCTGTCGGGCCATGCCATCCTGGCCCCCATGGCGGGCGTCACCGACCTCGGGATGCGCCGCGCCGCGCAGGGCTTCGGGGCGTCCCTCACCGTGTCCGAGATGGTGGTGGGGCACCAGCTCGCGCGGGGCGAGGCCGCGAGCCTCGCGCGCGCCGCCGGCGCCGGACTCAACCCGCACGTCGTGCAGATCGCGGGCTGCCGCGCCGAGGCCCTGGCCGAGGGGGCTCGCGCCGCGCAGGACGGCGGCGCCGTGGCGATCGACATCAACATGGGCTGCCCGGCCAAGAAAGTGACGGGCGGGCTCGCCGGCTCGGCGCTGATGCGCGACCTCGACGGCGCGGTCCGGCTCATCGCCGCCACGGTCGCGGCCGTCTCGGTGCCGGTCACGGTGAAGATGCGGCTCGGCTGGGACGACGCCTGTCTCAATGCGCCCGAACTCGCCCGTCGGGCCGAGGCCGAGGGCGTCGCCATGGTCACGGTACACGGCCGCACCCGCGCGCAGTTCTACACGGGCAGGGCCGATTGGGCGGCCGTGGCGGCGGTGAAGCGCGCCGTGCGGATCCCCGTCGTGGTCAACGGCGACTGCGCCTCGGCCGAGGACGCGAGGGCCATGCTGGCGGCCTCGGGCGCCGATGCCGTGATGATCGGCCGGGCCGCGGTCGGGCGTCCCTGGCTGGTCGGGACCATCGCCGGCGCGCTGCGCACCGGATCGGTCCCGCCGCTGCCGGGCCTCGCCGCGCGGCGCGAGGCGGCGCTCGCCCATCTCGACGCGCTGCTCTCGGCCTTCGGCGCCGTGGCCGGCAACCGGCACGCCCGCAAGCACCTCGTGGCCTATGCCGACCACCTCGGCCGCGAGATGGAGGCCGAGGGAGGCCGGAGCGCCGCCCTGCGCGAATGCGCGGATCTGCGGGCCGCCATGGCGACCAGCGACGACCACCGCGCGACGCGGCGCATGCTGGGCCGGCTCTTCGACCTCCCGCGCGACGTGGGGATCGCCGCGTGAGGGGGAGCGGGGACGACCTGCGCGCCGCGGCGGCGGCCCGGGACGGCAGCTTCGTCCAGGCCGGCGAGGTCATGAATCTCCTGCCCCATGCCGTGCTGACCGTCGAGGCCGACGGCACGATCGCCGACGCCAACGTGGCGGCCGAGTCCTTCTTCGACATGAGCCGGTCGGTGCTGTGCCGCCATCGCCTGGGCGAGATCGTGCCCTTCGCGTCCCCGCTCCTGGCCCTGCTGGAGCAGGCGGCCCAGCGCGGCGCGGCCCTCAACGAGTATCAGGTTGACCTCGGCAACCCGAAGCTCGGGCCGGACCGCGTCGTCGACATCCACGTGAGCCCCATGAACGAGCCGCGGGGCCGGGTGATGATCCTGCTTCAAGAACGATCGATTGCCGCAAAATTCGACAGGCAACTGACCCACCGCGGGGCAGCGCGCTCAGTTTCTGCGCTGGCCGCCATGCTGGCCCATGAGATCAAGAACCCGCTGTCGGGCATCCGCGGCGCCGCCCAGCTCCTCGAAACCGCGGTGGGCGACGAGGACCGGGCGCTGACGCGGCTGATCTGCGAGGAGACCGACCGCATCGTCAAGCTCGTCGACCGCATGGAGGCCTTCTCGGACCTCCGGCCGATCGAGCGCGAAAGCGTCAACATCCACGCGGTGCTCGACCACGTGAAGCGCGTGGCGCTGGCCGGCTTCGCCCGCCACATCCGCTTCGCCGAAACCTACGATCCCTCGCTGCCCCCCGTGTTCGGCAACCGCGACCAGCTCATCCAGGTGTTCCTGAACCTCGTCAAGAACGCCGCCGAGGCGCTCGGCCCCGACACGATCGACGGCACCATCGAGCTCACCACGGCTTTCCGGCCGGGGGTGCGGCTGCGGACGCCGGGCTCGCCGACGCCCGTCAGCCTGCCGCTGGAGTTCTGCGTGCGCGACAACGGCCCGGGCGTGCCGTCCGACATCGCGGCCCACCTGTTCGATCCCTTCGTGACGACGAAATCGTCGGGAACTGGCCTTGGACTTGCTTTGGTCGCGAAGGTGATCGGCGACCACGGCGGAACCGTCGAGTGCGAGTCCTATCCGCGCCGGACGACGTTCCGCGTCCTCCTGCCCATGTTCGCCTCGCGCGACGGGCGCGGCGGCACGGGACCCTGAAGGTCCGGCGCACAGCGTAGAGGGAAGTACCGGCGATGAATGGCCACATCCTCGTTGCCGACGACGACACCGCCATCCGCACCGTGGTGAGCCAGGCGCTGTCGCGGGCCGGCTATGACGTGAGGACCACGGGCACGGCGGCGTCGCTGTGGCCCTGGGTGCAG
>CAXTFP010000359.1:0-4213 GCA_964243135.1 uncultured Lichenihabitans sp. | reverse complement strand
GGAACAGCCCGCGCGTCAGCGCGCCGGGGCTCCGCGCCGCCTCGGCCGCGAGGGGGGCGCCCGCGGCGGGGTCGTCCGGCCCCTCCGCGAGGCGGCCCATGAAGGAGGCCGAGACGGCCGCGAAGAGCTCGCCCGTGACGAAGGTGGCGAATCGCAGGATGCGGCCGTCCCGCATCTCGATCCACTTGCCGTGGGTGCCGGGCAGGGCGAGGAGCCCGTCGCGCACGCCCGTGCCCAGCGCCTGGACCTCCTCGCCGCGCATCACGTCGTAGCTGCCGTCGCCCCAGCGGCAGTCGACGCCCGGCACGATGCGCAGGCTGCGGCCGTCGGAGGCGACGGGGGTGAGGCGGGCCGCGATCTCCCCGGCCCCGGCGGGGGTGGGGATGTAGGGCGCCTCGACCCAGCCGTTGCGGCTGCCCACCATGCCGGACATCAGCACGGGCAGGTCCGGGTGGTCCGCGAACCAGGCCGCGCAGGCGCCGTCGAGCGCCGCCGGGAAGCCGCCCGCGGGGACGCTCTGCACGCCGGAGTCGGACTGCCTGCGGTCCAGCACCGCGCCGCCCGCGGCCACGAGGCTCGCCCGCAGGCGCGTGGTGCCCCAGTCGACAGCGATGAAGGCGGCCTCGGTCATGGTGTCGTTCCTCGCGCCGCCCCGTCCACATGCCTCCCCGCCGTGGAAAGACGGGAGATCCCTACACCCATCCGCCGTCCACCACGTAGTGCTGGTTCGTGCAGGCCGAAGCCTCGTCGGACGCGAAGAACAGGGTGGCGCGGGCCACCTCGTCGGGCAGGAGGTGGCGCTTCAGGCACTGGCGTCGCAGCATCTCGGCCTCGCTCTCGGGCGTGAGCCACTTCTCCTTCTGCCGTTCCGTCACGATCCAGCCGGGCGCGATGGCGTTCACGCGGATGTTGAAGGGGCCGTAGTCGCGGGCGAGCGAGCGGGTGAGGCCCACCACGGCCGATTTCGCGGCCGAGTAGACCGGCATGCCGCCCTGTCCGATCATCCAGGACACCGAGCCGAAGTTGACGATGGCGCCCCCGCCGGCCGCTTGCATGTCGGGCAGCACGGCCTGCGCGGCGAAGAACTGGTGGCGGAGGTTCACGGCGATGCGCTCGTCGAACATCTCCGGGGTCACGTCCGGCGTGGCGTGGCGCTCGTCGTGGGCGGCGTTGTTGATCAGCACCGTGACGGGGCCGAAGCGCTCGCGCACTTCCGCCACGCCGCGGCGCAGGGCATCGATGTCGCGCAGGTCCGCCTGCACGAAGCGCACGGCGCGGCCCGCCGCGGTGAGCGCGTCCGCGAGCGCGTGCGACGGCTCGGCCGCGATGTCGAGGAAGCCCACGCGGGCGCCCTGCTCGGCGAAGCGCCGCGTGATCGCGGCCCCGATCCCGCTCCCCCCGCCGGTCACCAGCACGGTGCGGCCGGCGAGGCTCGGATAGGTGGCGATCGCGGCGGTCATGGCGCGTTCCTCGGTGGCGCTCTCGCCGGACGATGGGAAGATTAGCCGGAAGGGCCGGGCGGGGATAGGGCGGGCAGCGGGCCCGCCCGGCGCGGCTCCATGCCGTCGGTGGGAGGCGAGACGCGATCTCGAAGCGGGCGTCAGGTGTCGGGCTTGCCGCCCGGGGCGACGCTCCTGAACCCGGACAGCAGACCGACCAGCTCGGCCTGCCGGCCCGCCCCGGTCTTGGCGAAGACCGCGCGGAGCTGAGACCGCGCCGTCTCGCGCGAGATCCCCAGCGCCGAGGCGATTTCGGGCATCGCCCGGCCGCCCCCGGCCAGAGCCGCAGCCAGGCGCGCCTCGGCGGGCGTCAGGCCGAAGGCGCCGGCGAGCAGCCGCGCGTCGGGCGCTTCCGCGTTCAGGGCGGGCACGAGCAGCAGCAGCCACGCGGCGCCCGGGAAAACGTCGCCGGCGACGCCCGGCATCGGCAGGAGGTGCGCGGTCGCGAGGGCACCCCCGTTGCCCCGCGCGGCCGTCGAGAAACTCGCCGCGGAACGCACCCCAGGTTGTGCGGCCAGCGCCCTCGCCAGCATCGCGTCGGCCACCCGGTCGACGAGCGCGATCCGGTCGGGGCGGTCCACCGCCAGGGCCGGCACGAGGGCCTCAAACGGCGCGTTCCACGCGACGGCGCGACCGTCCAGCGCCAAGGCGGCGGCCGGCAGACCCAGGGCGTGCAACGCTTCCGTGACGGTTCGGGCCCTGTCGGCCCCCACCCGCGAGGAGAACAGGGCCGCCCGAGCGAGGTGGGGCCGCAGCGCGTCGGCGTCGCCCCTCATGGCCTCGGAGATCGGATCGAGCGTGGAACGCCGCTGCGCCGTCACGGTCACGCGGGTGCCCGTCGGGAGGGCGATGACGGCGCCGAGTTCCCGGCCGATGCCGCGCGGGACCATGAACTCCTGCGTCAGCGGGTCGGCCTCGAGTTCGCGGGCCGTGAAGAGGTCCTCCTCGGTCACGAACCCCGTCGGCATCCTGGCCATCGCGCGCTCCAGGCGAGGATTCCTCAGATACCAACCGTCCCGGACGAAGTCCGCCATCACGTCGACGAGGCTATGCGACTGGGCCACGCGCAGGTCGCCGTGGTCGGGCGACGCCGCGAAGAGCAGCGCGCCGACGCCGCCGTAGCGTTGCGCCAGGGCATCGAGCGCGTCGGGCCACCGCTCCGGCACGTATCCCGCCTGGTAGATGCGGTCGATCAGGTTATCCAGGCCGTCCGACATCGTGCCTCCACCGGATCCGCTCCACGCATCCCCATCCGGACGGAGATCGACGGGGCGGAGTGGGCGTCGCCAGGGTGGAAGGTGTCAATGATTCATGCGACAATCAGTCCACTTTGGATATCGATCACGTATCGGGACGATCGGCGTGGCCGTAGATCCCTCCGTCCTCCGCCTCGTGCGATCGATGGACCGTCGACACCGCCCCGGTCCGGGGGGATAAAGGGCGCGACGATCGCCAGCCGGCGGGTGGTCCGCCGACGTCGGGATCGGATGGGACGGCGGTGCGCGCCGAGCGACGGTTCGCGCCCTCGTCCGCCACCGGGCCCGCCCATGTCCGCCACCCCCAAATCGTCCCCCGCCGAGCGGCGCACCGCCAACCTGATCCACAAGGTCGAGCAGGTCGTCTACATGGCTGTGGCGGCGCTGCTCGTGCTGGCGCTGTTCCTGGCGCTGCTCGGCGCCACCACGTTGCTGTGGGAAGGCGCGCGGGACTTCTCCGGCACGGAGGCCATCTACCACATCATCGACCGCCTGCTCTTCGTGCTGATGCTGGTCGAGATCCTCCACACGGTCCACGCCTCCATCCGCACCGGCACGCTGCTCTGCGAGCCCTTCCTCATCGTCGGGCTGATCGCCTGCATCCGCCGCGTCCTGGTCATCACGCTGGAAACCTCGCAGATTACCCAGCCCGAGAAGTGGGACGTGGCGAAGCTGCCCCTGTTCCAGTCCTCGATGATCGAACTCGGGGTGCTGGCGGTGTTGATCGCCGTGCTGGTCGGCTCCATCCGCCTCACCCGCCCGACCGAGGACAGCCGGAACGAGGAGGCCGACGAGGACCGGCAGATGTTCTGACGGGCGGCGCCCGGCCGAGCTTCACCCCGGCAGCGACGCCGCATCGGTGAAGCGCACCGCCGGGTGGGCGGCGAGGCGCTGGAGCATCGCTTCCAGCGCCGTCCAGGCGGATGCGTCGTGGGCGAGGTGGTGGGTGAGGATGCCGAGCCTGTCCTGCCGGTCGAGGATCGCGGCGATGCGGCCCGACAGGTCGGCCAGCGGGCGGCCGACCCGGCCGTGGCGCCAGTCGACGATGTCGAGGTCGCTGTCGAGGCGCCGGATCGGGCTCGCGTCAGGCGGCGGCCCGAAGCACGAGAGGGCCACGTAGCCCGCGCCCGGCAGGCGGGGGATCACGGCCTCGTCGATGCGGTTCCAGGGCGGCACCAGCACGTCCGACAGGGCGCCGCCGAACAGGTCCCGCAGCTTGGCCCGGCCCCGCGCCAGCTCGCCCAGCACCGCGTCCGGCGACCGGCCTCCGAGTTCGCGGGCGCGCTCGCCGGGTGCGGCGTGGTTGCGGTGGGCGAAGCCGTGCTGGCACGGCACGACGGAGGGATGCGCGGCGATCCACGGCGTGAGGCCGGGCTCGGCCGGCTCGGGGATCACGGCCAGCAAGATCGGCAGGCCGACGCCGGCGCAGAGCGCGGCCAGCCGCTCCAGGGCCGGGGT
>CAXTFP010000358.1:0-4213 GCA_964243135.1 uncultured Lichenihabitans sp. | reverse complement strand
ATGGACGAGGCCCGCGCGGTCGCCGAGGCCGCGCCCGTGCTCGACGGCCGCGCGGCGGAGCGCGCCGTCGCCGCCCTGGCGCGTCTTCCGGCCCCCTCGCTCCGCGACCTCGCGGCCGACCGCACCGCCTTCTTCGACCGGATGGGGTCGGCGGCGGCCTGAAGCCCGGATCAGTCCGGCCGGGCCACCGGCCAAGTGGCGCCGTGGGTGTTGACGAACATGGCGTAGAGCGAGGTCGTGGCGCAGATGTAGAGGCGGTTGCGCTTGCGCCCGCCGAAGCACAGGTTGGCCACGACTTCGGGGACCCGGACCTTGCCGAGCAGCGCGCCGTCCGGCGCATAGCACCGCACGCCGTCGGGGGCCGACGTCCACAGGTTGCCGTCGCGGTCGCAGCGGAAGCCGTCGAACAGCCCCGCATCCAGGGTCGCGAACACCCGGCCCTCGTCGAGCGTGTGCCCGTCCGCGCCGATGCCGAAGACGCGAATGTGGCGCGGCCCGTCCTCGCTGTGGGTCGCGCCCGTATCGGCGATGTAGACGAGGCGCTCGTCGGGCGAGAAGCAGAGGCCGTTGGGCTTGTGGAAGTCCCGCGCCACGGCGTGCACCCGCTCCGACCGCGGATCGCAGCGATAGACGTGGCTTCCGCCGATCTCGGAGGCGGCCGCGAAGCCCTCGTATTCGCTGTCGATGCCGTAGGTCGGGTCCGTGAACCACACGGAGTCGTCGGACTTCACGACGACGTCGTTGGGTGAGTTCAGGCGCTGGCCGTCGACATGCGACGCCAGGATCGTGGTGGATCCGTCATGCTCGATCCGCGACACGCAGCGGCCCTCGTGCTCGCAGCTCACGAGCCGTCCCTGCCGGTCGACAGTGTGGCCGTTGTGGTGGCGGGCGGGGTGGAGGAAGGTCGACACCGAGCCGTCGGTCTCATCGAGGCGCATCACTCGGTCGTTGGGGATATCGGACCAGACGAGGTACTGGCCGGCCGGGAAGTAGGCCGGGCCCTCGGCCCACCGTCCGCCGGTCCAAAGCTTTTCCAGGTGGACGTTGCCGAACACCAGCCGCTTGAACCGCGCGTCGTGGATCTCCAGGCTGTCGGTGTACATCGCTTCCCCCTTTGCCGGCGTCGCGCATCTGGGGCGCGACATTTAGCTTCGAGTAAGGCTCCGGCGGCGGGCTCGCGCAAGCGAAAAGTCGGACCAGGCGACGAGGCGGGTGTCCCATTTCGGCACGCGCGGCGCCGTCCGCCATTTCGGATCCCTTCACGCTCGGCGCTCCATTGTCGTTACCGAAGGGTGACGATCGGAGCCACGATTCCATGACAAGGGCAGGCAGCGAGTCCGGACAGGCCGGCGAGGGCGCCCCCGGCAGAGCAGCGCCGCGGGTCTCGCTCGGGACAGGCCGCGCCCTGGTTCTGGTGCCGGCCGCCAAGGCTTCGGCCTTCGCCGGGCTCGGCCGGTCGCACGGCGTCGTGGCGGCCGGCGTCGCCGTGGCAATGGGGCTGAGTTTCGTGGCCGGCACGGCCCTCTTCGCGGATCGGCCGCAGGGTGCGGCGGTCGCCCAGGCGGCGCCCGCGCCCGACCCCACCCTCGACATGCTGACCCGCGTGCAGGGCGAAGTGCGCTCGCTGAAAGCGAGCCTCGACGGGCTGCGCGCCACGGCTGAGAACGGGCGGCAGGAGGAGACGATCCGGGGCCTCAAGCGCAGCGTCGACCTCCTCAAGGAAGACCTCGAAGGGGTGAAGACGGCCTCGACGGCCGCCGTCGGGCAGCTCGGCGCCAAGCTCGACCGCCTCGACCGCGACCCCGGCCCGAAGCTGAACGAGATCGCGGCCCGCCTGGACAGGCTCGACCGCGACCCCGGGACCACCAGGGTGGCGGAGCTGACGGCGCGGCTCGACCGCATCGAGCGGCAGGTGTCGTCGGCCGACGCGACCGGATCCTTGCCGCCGCAGGCCGCCGCGACCGCGGCCGCGACCCCGAAGGCGCCGATCCCGCCGCAGCGCGCCGTGCAGTCGGCGCCCTCCGCCCCTACGCCCGTCGCCGCCGTCCCGCCGGCCCGTTCCGACGCGACCGCCAAGGCCGAGCCCGGCCGGGTCGACCCGGTGAAGCCGGAGCCGGCTAAGGTCGAACTCGCCAAGGCCGCGCCAGTCCCCCGTCCCGAGCCCGCCCCCCGCGTCGAGGCCGCGCCGCGGCCCGCAACGGTCGAGGGCTGGATGCTGCGCGACGTCTACGGCGGGGTCGCCCTGCTCGAAGGCCGGTCGGGCGGCCTGCGCGAGGTTGCGCCGGGAGAATACGTGCCCGGAGTCGGCGAGATCCGCTCCATCGAGCGACGAGGGCGCGGCTGGGTCGTGGTGACGAGCCGCGGCATCATCCAGGCCGACAACCGCTGGTGATCCGCCCCGGTGGGCCCCGTCCTCACCCTGCATCGGCTTGTCCTCGGGACGCGGTCCCGAGGGCAGACCCGTTTTTTCTTCCACGACGCCGGAGTATCGCCATATGGACATGATTCTCGGTACGGTTGAGGCCTTCGTATTGGCCGGCATCCTGGGCGTCGCGAGCCTCGTCACGGCCGGAGTGCTGCACATCGGCTGAGGCCGAGAGGTCAAGGTCGAGGGGCGGGTTTGCGACGGGATACGGTGGGGCGCGACCATTTCGAAGCCCTCTACGCGGCGCGGCCGGATCCCTGGCGCCTCGCCACGAGCGATTACGAGCGCACGAAATATGCCGCCACCCTGGCGGCCCTGCCGCGCCCCCGCTACGCCCGCGGCTTCGAGGTCGGGTGCGCCATGGGCATCCTGACGGCCCGGCTCGGCCGGCGCTGCGACGACCTGCTGGCCGTGGAGCCCGTCGCCTCGGCCCTGGAAGAGGCGCGCGCGCGCAACGCCGACCAGCCGCACATCCGCTTCGCGCCGCTGTTCGCGCCGGGGGAGTGGCCCGATGACATCTTCGACCTCGTCGTCCTGTCGGAGGTCATCGATTATCTCGGCGCGGAGGACGTCGCCGTGCTGGCGGCCCGCGTCGCCGCCTCGACGGAGCCGGGCGGGGACGTCGTCATGGTGCACTGGGTCGGCAAGAGGCGCGGCGCCCCGGCCCGCGACGAGGCCAGCGACCTGTTCATCGCCGAGGCCGCGCCCGCCTTCGCGATCCTGCGCCGCGAGCGCAACGCCGACTATCGGCTCGACCTGCTGCGGCGTCTCTGACGCGCATCCTCGCCGAGCCCCGTTGCCGGGAGGGCCGCCGCGTTCCTATGATGGCGCCGGGTTCCGGAGCGACTCATGGCCAAGACGATCCGCATTCACGCCTTCGGCGGCCCCGAGGTGTTCCAGGTCGAGGACGTCGCCCTCGGCGCGCCGGGGGCCGGACGGGTCCGCGTCAGGCAGCGCGCGGTCGGGCTCAACTTCATCGACGTCTACCAGCGCAAGGGCGTCTACCCCAACCCGCTCCCCGTGACGCTGGGCAACGAGGCCGCGGGCGACGTCGTCGCGGTCGGCCCCGGCGTCACGGAGTTTAAGTCTGGGGACCGCGTCGCCTACGGCACGGCGCTGGGCGCCTATGCCGAGGAGCGGATCGTCGAGGCCCGCCACCTCGTCATCCTGCCGGAGTCGATCTCGTATGAGGTCGGCGCCGTGATGATGCTGAAGGGCCTCACCGCGCAATACCTGCTGCGCCAGACCTACCGGGTGTCGGCGGGCGACACGATCCTGGTGCACGCGGCCGCGGGCGGCGTCGGCCTGTTCCTGTGCCAGTGGGGCCACGCGCTCGGCGCCACCGTCATCGGAACCGCCGGCGGCCCGGAGAAAGTCGCGCTGGCTCTGCGGCACGGCGCCGATCATGGCATCGACTACCGCCGGGAGGACTTCGCCGCGCGGGTGAAGGAGATCACCGGCGGCAGGCTCTGCCACGCCGTCTACGACGCCGTCGGGCAGGCGACCTTCCCGAAATCGCTGGAGTGCCTGCGGCCGCGCGGCATGTTCGCGTCCTACGGCGCCGCTTCGGGCCCGATCACCTCCTTCGACATCAATCTGCTGGCCAGGCACGGCTCGCTCTTCGCCACGCGGCCGTCGCTCCTCGCCTATGCGGCGGAGCGGGCCGATCTCCTGACCATGACGGCCGACCTCACGGGCGCCATCGCCTCGGGCGCCGTGCGGCCCGAGATCCACGCCCGCTACGCGCTGGAGGACGTGGCCGAGGCCCATCGCGCGCTGGAGGCGCGG
>CAXTFP010000357.1:0-4217 GCA_964243135.1 uncultured Lichenihabitans sp. | reverse complement strand
AGCACGGTCGTGTGGCCGGTGTAGAGCGCCCAGGCCGCGACCAGCAGCGACACGAGCACGATCGCGAAGCCCGCGATGCCGATGCCGCGCTGGCCAATCGTCGGGGTGAGCAGCGGCCCGACCCAGCCCGACACCGCCGCGACGCAGAACAGCGCCATGGTGACGAGGTCGTTGCCGAGGATGGTCGACACGCCCACCATGGCGAAGAGCACCGGCAGGTAGAAGCCGAAGGTCGAGAATTCCGCCCCCTGCGCGAAGCAGGCGACCCAGCCGTAGAGGGTCGCGCGCCAGCGGATCGGGTCACGGCGGATGTCCGCCAGGAAGGCGGTCGGGCGCGGCTTCGGCACGTCGACGTCGCGGTCGGGCAGCATGGCGAGCTCGTCGCCGTACATGTCCTTCGCGATGCGCTTGGCCTCGCGGAAGCGGCCGTGGCGCACCAGCCACACGGCGGTCTCGGGCAGGTCGTGGCGCATCAGCAGGATGACGAGGGCCGGCACGGCGCCGAGGCCCAGCGTCACGCGCCACACGAGCTCGTGGTCCAGTTCAGCCACGAGGAACACCGCGATCACCGCCAGCGTCAGCACCTCGCCGACCGCGAACATGAACTGCCAGCGGTTGCCCATGACCTCGCGCTGGCCCTTGGGCATCGACTCCATGATGTAGGTGTAGCCGTTGGAGATGTCGCTGCCGAGCGGCACGCCGAGCAGGAACCGCACCACCACGAGCCAGCCGACGCTCGTGACGAAGGCCTGGGCCAGCGCCAGCACGATGAACAGGATCATCGTGGACAGGAACATGAGGCGCCGCCCGAGCTTGTCGCTCAGCCATCCGCCGAGCAGCGCGCCGATCAGTGCCCCTCCCTGGGTGCCGGCGGCCGCGAGGCCCAGCATCAGCGGGTCGGGGTGGAACTGGTCCTTGATGAAGACCAGCACGAAGGCGATGGAGTAAAGGTCCCAGGCCTCGACCAGGATCGACGACAGCATCAGCCATCCGACCCGGTTGCCCTTGGGGTTGTAGTTGGTGACCAGGTGCCGGACGGCGCCGTCCATCACCGATTGCTGCGGCATCGCCAGCGACATGCCCGTTTCTCTCCCGTATCCGATCCTTGCCGGGGAGCGTTCTCCGTCCGCCTTGCCCCAGGGTGGAGAAGGCCCGCGATGGCGGAGTGCTGTCAAGGCGCGCGGGACGGGGATCCAGCGCCATCGGAGGGGGATGGGTCAGGTGTGACAGCGGGATCGTGGGTCCGCCTCATACGGGCATCATTCGACACCCCTTCACCGCTCATCCCCGTGCCCACGGGGATCCAGCGCAAGGAGGCGGCCGAAGGCCGACACCCTCGGTCGCGCTCCGCGCCGCGAGGGTGCGGGGGGCGACCGGCCTTCGGCCGGACATTCTGCGCTGGATCCCCGCCTGCGCGGGGAGGAGCGGCGGAGGGGGCATCCGACCTGTTCAGCCGGACATCGCCTCACTCCATCACGGCCGAATGGTCGACCGCGACCGGCCCCGCGGCCTTCCGCAGCAGGAACACGAGCGGCATGGCGCAGAGCGACATCACCATCAGCAGGCGGAAGTCGTCCATGTAGGCGATCATCGTGGCCTGGGTGGTGACGACGGCGTCCAGCGCCGCGCGGCCGTGGGCCGTGTAGGGGCTGAGCATGCGGGCCACGGCCGGCAGGTGTAACATGGGGTTGAAGGGCGTCACGTAGCCGGCGATGTCGGCGTGGTTGGCCTGGACGTTCTCGGCCAGCAGCGCCGTGACGACCGAGATGCCGACCGAGGAGCCGATGTTGCGCGACAGGTTGTAGAGCCCCGTGCCGTCGCCGCGCTGCGCCGCCGACAGGGTCGAGAAGGTGACGACCGACAGCGGCACGAACAGGAAGCCCAGGCCCGCGCCCTGCACGAAGCCGGTCTGCACGATGCGCAACTCCGACACGTCCCGCGTCCAGCCCGTCATGTCGCCCATGGCCCAGGCCGTGAGGAGCAGCCCCGTCAGCAGGAGCCAGCGCGCCTCGACGCGGCCGACCAGCTTGCCGACCACGAACATGCTGACCATCGTGCCGATGCCCCTCGGCCCCATGACGAGGCCGGCCGTGACGATGGGGTAGTCCATCAGGGTCTGGAGGTAGGGCGTCATCAGCGCCATCGAGGCGAGATAGGTGACGCCCACGATGAAGATGAAGACGATGCCGATCGCGAAGTTGCGGTCGAGGAACAGCCGCGCGTCGACGAAGCTCTTCTTCGCCGTGAAGGTGTGGACCAGGAAGACGTAGAAGGAGCAGGCGCAGATCAGCGCCTCGATGCGGATCTCGCCCGAGGAGAACCAATCGAGCTGCTCGCCGCGGTCGAGGAAGATCTGCAGCGACGCGATGGTGAGGCTGAGCGCCCCGAAGCCCGTCCAGTCGAGCCGGGCCAGGGCGTCGCGCTTCGTCTCGGCGACGAAGGCCGAGACGCCCGCGAAGGCGACGGCGCCGATGCCGAGGTTGATGTAGAAGACCCAGCGCCAGGAGATGTGGTCGGTGAGCCAGCCGCCGATCACCGGCCCCAGCACCGGCCCCACCATGATGGACACGCCGAACACCGCCATGGCGGAGCCGCGCTCCTCGGGCGTGTAGATGTCGAGCAGGATCGACTGGGCCAGCGGCACCAGCGCCGCGCCGAACATGCCCTGCATCAGCCGGAAGCCGACGATCTGCACCAGCGACTGGGCGATGCCGCACAGGACGGAGGCGAAGACGAAGCCGCCGACCGAGATCAGCAGCACGCGCTTGCGGCCGAAGCGGTTGGCGAAATAGCCGGCCGCGGGCGTCATGCTGGCCGCGGCCGTGATGTAGGAGGTCAGCACCCAGTTGATCTGGTCGGCCGAGGCCGACACGCTGCCCTGGATGTAGGGCAGGGCCACGTTGGCGATGGTGGTGTCCAGCGCCTGCATCACCACGGCCAGGATCACGCAGGCCGTGATGGCGCCGCGGTTGGCCACCCCCGGGCCGGTGTTGGCGCCGGGCGAGGGGACGGCGGCGGCCGGAGAAGCGATCGGCTCGACGAGCGCGTCGGGCTCCGGCGCGAGCGCCGCGCGGGACGCGACGACGCTAGACATGGAGGCGGCCCCGCGACGCCGAGACCGCGTCCCTCAGCCAGTCCCAGGCGTGCTGCACCTCGTCCGGCAGCCCGCGGGCGTGGCCGGTCTCGACCTCGACGACGGCGCTCATGCCGACCCGGAGCGGGGGCTTGGACGGATCGAAGTCGATCCGCACCCGCAGGGGGATGCGCTGCACCACCTTGACCCAGTTGCCCGTGGTGTTCTGCGCCGGCAGCAGCGAGAAGGACGAGCCCGAGGCCGGGCTGATGCTCTCGACCGTGCCGCGCCAGGAGACGTTCGGGTAGGTGTCGACCGTGACGGTGGCGGTCTGGCCGGGCGTGACGTAGGTGAGCTCGGTCTCCTTGGGGCTCGCCTCGACCCAGATGTCGCGGTCCGAGATCAGGCTGAAGCCGGCCTGCGAGGACTTGAGATAGCCGCCGACCTGGAGGGCGTCGACGTTGGTGACGACGCCCGCGAAGGGCGCCCGCACCACCGTGTCGTCGAGGTCGCGCCGGGCGTTGTCGACCGCCGATTGGGCCTGGAGGTAGAAGGGATTCAGCTCCATGGGCTGGTCGGCGTCGTTGCCGAGCTGCGCCAGCATCGACTGCGCCTGGGACTGCGCCACCGCGACCCGCTGCTGCGTGGAGGTGACGTCGTGCTCGGCCTGATCGTAGGCGGCCTTGGACGCGTAATTGTTCGACAGCAGGTCCTGCCGGCGCTTGAAGGTCGCCTGGTAGAAGGGCAGGTCGGCCTTGGCCTGGGCGAGCTGCGACAGGGACTGCTTGTAGCTCGCCTGCAGCGTCAGCACCTGGTTGCGCACGGTGCCGAGCTGCGCCTGGGCGCCTTCGAGCGCGATGCGGAACGAGTCCGACTTCAGGCGGAACAGCACCTGCCCCTTCTCGACGTGCTGGTTGTCGCGGACCTCGATGGCCGCGACCGTGCCGGACACGTCCGTGGAGACGCCGAGCGAGCGGGCCTGGACGTAGGCGTTGTCGGTCGACATGACCTGCCCGCCCGTGACGTAGTCGTAGCCGCCGACCGCCAGCGCCACCGGCAGCAGGGCGAAGAGCAGCGGCCGCAGCACGCGGCGCTTCGCCCGCGGGTCCGGCGGCACCGGCCGGGCCACGGGCTGCACCGGCTC
>CAXTFP010000356.1:0-4221 GCA_964243135.1 uncultured Lichenihabitans sp. | reverse complement strand
CGCGACTGAGCGGATCGACTTGCCCTCGTGCATCAGGTCGAAGGCGTCGTTGATCCTGTCGAGCGGCATGGTGTGGGTGATGAGCGGGTCGATGGCGATCTTGCCGTCCATGTACCAGTCGACGATCCGCGGCACGTCGGTGCGGCCCCGCGCGCCGCCGAAGGCCGAACCGCGCCACACCCGCCCCGTGACGAGCTGGAACGGCCTCGTGCTGATCACGGTGCCGGACGGCGCGACCCCAATGATGATCGACTCGCCCCAGCCGCGGTGGCAGCATTCCAGCGCCTGGCGCATCGTGTGGACGTTGCCGATGCACTCGAAGGAGAAGTCGGCACCGCCCCCCGTGAGGTCGACGATGGCCTGCACGACGTGATCGCGCCCGACCTCGTCGGGGTTGACGAAATGCGTCATGCCGAACTTCGTCGCCATCTCGACCTTGGACGGGTTGAGGTCGACGCCGATGATCTTGTCGGCCCCGACCATGCGGGCGCCCTGGATCACGTTGAGCCCGATGCCGCCGAGGCCGAACACCACGACGTTGGCGCCCGGCCACACCTTGCCGGTGTACACCACCGCGCCGATGCCCGTGGTGACGCCGCAGCCGATGTAGCAGATCTTGTCGAAGGGCGCGTCCTCGCGCACCTTCGCGACCGCGATCTCGGGCAGCACCGTGAAGTTCGAGAAGGTCGAGCAGCCCATGTAGTGGAACACCTCTCCCCCGTCACAGGAGAAGCGGCTCGTGCCGTCCGGCATCAGGCCCTGGCCCTGCGTCGAGCGGATGGCGGTGCACAGGTTCGAGCGCTGCGACAGGCAGGTTTTGCACTGGCGGCATTCGGGCGTGTAGAGCGGGATGACGTGGTCGCCGACCTTCACAGCCGTGACGCCCGGCCCGACCTCGCGCACGATGCCGGCACCCTCGTGGCCCAGCACGGCGGGGAACTTGCCCTCCGAATCGAGGCCCGACAGCGTGTAGGCGTCGGTATGGCAGACGCCCGTCGCCATGTTCTCGACCAGAACCTCGCCGGCCTTGGGGCCGCCGATCTCGATCGTCTCGATGGTGAGGGGCTTGTTGGCGGCCCAGGCGACGGCGGCGCGAGACTTCATGTCGGATCCCGAAGGCGAGAAGAGTTCGCGCGAAACATAGCCAGGGGCGGCGGCCTTGGCTATCGGGCGAGAGCGGGCGGCCGACGGCCCGCGAGGAGAAAGGGCTCGATCGCGGGCAGATCGATCAAACCTTGTGCGATCACGGCCCGTTCGGTCCCGCGGCCGGCTCATCGATCAGGCTCACGTGGGCCGCCGCGATGCGCCAGCCCTCCGGCAGCCTCACCCAGCTCTGCGTCTGCCGCCCCACCCGGCCCGGCGCGCCCTCGCGGCGGAACAGGGTCGAGGCGGTGGCGAAGTCCCGGCCGAAGCTCGTGATCGACGTGCGGTCGAGCGACCGCGCGAGGCCCGCGGCGGGCCGCGCCGCGCGGAAGGCCGCGATGGCGGCGTGGCCGTAGAGGTTCTCGCCCGCGCCGTAGCGCAGCGCCCGCGCGTCGCGCCAAAAGAACGCGTCGAGCGCCGCCACGTCGTTGCCGACCAGCGCCGCCTCGTAGGCCGCGAAGGCCGCTCGGACCTCGGCCAGGGTCTCGGGATCGTCGATCACCATGGCTCCCACCCCTCGTCCCCGGCGCGACGCCCGCGGCCTTCGGGAGGAGCCTGCGCCTGCAGGATCCGTGCTGTGACGGATCCCGACGCGACGGTCGAGACCTCGCCGGGCCGCGTTGCGGAGGGCCGCCGGGCGCTCTACACCCTCGTCACCGTCTTGCACCACCTCCGGGAACGATTCGGCGCGACGTACCGACCATGACGAAGCCCACCAAGGCGGCCGAGATCCAGAAGGTCATCTCGGACGACATCGTGCACGGCAGGCGGGCGCCCGGCACCGCGCTCGACGAGACGGTGCTGTCGCTCGAGTTCGGCGTGTCGCGCACGCCGGTGCGGGAAGCCATCCGCCAGCTCGAGATGACGGGCCTCGTCGAGGCCCGCCCGCACCGCGGCGCGGTGGTCTGCGACGTGACCTCGTCGAGGCTCGTCGACATGTTCGCCGTGATGCTGGAACTCGAAGCTCTCTGCGCCCGGCTGTCCGCCAGCCACATGACGGACGCGGAGCGCGCGGCGCTGCGCGCCCTGCACGAGGGTTCGGCCGATCTCGTGCGCGGCGAGCGGCGGGACGCCTATGTCGCGGTCAACGACGCGTTCCACGACGCCGTCTACGACGGCTCGCGCAACGGCTTCCTGGCCGAGACGGCGCGCCACGTCCGCTTCAGGCTGTCGCCGTTCCGCCGCGTGCAGCTCGAAAGCGGCGGCCGCATCGCGCGCAGCTTCGACGAGCACGAGCGCATCGTCGCGGCCATCGAGCGGGGCGATGCCGCCGCCGCCGAGTCCGCGATGCGGACCCACATCGGCGTGGTGCGGGTCGCGGTCGACGGGATCGACCGCCACCCCGCGCCGCCGGCCGCGTGAGGGCGAGCCCGCGCCGACTTGGCACGCGGCGTGCAGGCTTCACGGGGGAGACCGACCCTGGAGCGCCCTCGATGACCCATGCCTTCGACCGCCGCCGTTTCCTGCAAGGCACGGGCGCCGCGGCGCTGGCGGCCGGCCTGCTGCCGCGCGCGGCCTTCGCGGCCGAACCGCTGACCATCGGCGTGGTCTACGTGGGCGCGCGGGACGACTTCGGCTGGAACCAAGCCCACGCGGTCGGCGTGAAGGCGTTGGCGGCGCTGCCGGACGTCAAGGTCATCGAGGAGGAGAACGTCCCCGAAACCGACGCCGTGTCGAAGACCATGGAATCCATGATCAACCTCGACGGCGCCAAGCTGATCCTGCCGACCTCCTTCGGCTACTGGTCGCCCTTCGTGCTGGACGAGGCCAAGTCGAACCCCGAGGTGCAGTTCCGCCACGCCGCCCCGCTGTGGAAGGCGAGCGACCCGAAGAACGCCGGCTCCTACTTCGCCTTCCTCGATCAGGGCCACTACATCGACGGCGTGGCGGCGGGCCTGGCGTCCAAGAGCGGCAAGCTCGGCTTCGTGGCCGCGAAGCCCATCGGCATCGTGCTGCGCAACATCAACTCCTTCCTCACCGGCGCCCGCACTACCAACCCCAAGGCCACCGTGCAGGTGATCTTCACGGGCGACTGGTCGCTGCCGGTGCGCGAAGCCGAGGCCACCAACGCGCTGGTCGACGCGGGTTGCGACCTCATCACCTGCCACGTCGACGGGCCCAAGGTGGTGATCCAGACGGCGGAATCGCGCGGCGCCAAGACCTGCGGCCACAACGCCGATCAAGCGTCGCTGGCGCCCAAGGGCTTCGTGACCGGCGCCGAATACAACTGGGGCACGATCTACACCGGCTATGCCGAGCTGATCGGCAAGGGCCAGCCCCTGCCCAACGTCACCTTCGGCGGCTACGACAAGGGCATGGTGCGCAACACCCCCTACGGCGCGGGCGCCACCGACGGCGCCATCGCGGCGGCCGATGCCGCCATCGCCAAGCTGAAGGCCGGCGCGCCGATCTTCACCACGGCCATCAAGGACAATGAGGGTAAGATCGTGCTGGCCTCGGCGCCCGGCGACAACTACGCCGAGCCGCTCAACAACATGGACTACCTCGTCGACGGCGTGATCGGCTCGACGCATTGATCGGACCCGAGTCGTGAAACGGTTTTCGGCTGGCTCTCGCCCCCGACCGCTCATCCCCGAGCAGGCGGGGATGAGCGGCAAAGGGTTGCGTGGAGACAGTCAGCCGAAAGTCGCATGACCGCGAAGGATCCGAAGTCTCGGGTCGCAGTTCCGCCCCGCCTCCCCGAGGCGGAAAACCTGAGGAGAAGGCCGGGCATCATGACGGACGTGGTCGGCGCGGCGGCGCATCTCACGGCGGCTCCCCCGCGGCGCGGCTCCGCCCTGGCCCTGCGGCTGCGGGCCGGCTCGGAATATCTCGTCATCCCCGTGGCGGCCGTGATCGCGGCAGCCCTCCTCTTCGCGCTGTTCCTGCTGGCGGTCGGCAAGTCGCCCGCGACCTTCCTCGGCCTGATCTGGACGGGGGGCTTCGGCTCCGCCTTCTCCTGGGGCAACACGCTGACGCGCTCGGCCCCGCTGATCCTGACGGCCCTCACGATGGCGATCCCCGCGCAGCTCGGGCTGACGATCATCGGCGGCGAGGGCGCGCTGGTGCTGGGCGGCT
>CAXTFP010000355.1:0-4238 GCA_964243135.1 uncultured Lichenihabitans sp. | reverse complement strand
GCGGCGGCCCCTCCGGCGGGGCGAGCGCCAGGGCACCGGGCGGGGGCGAGACGGGCGTCCGTCGCACCGCCGGCAGCGGCGGCGGCACGCTCGCCACGAGGCTCGGCGGACCCGACCGATAGCTGGGCTCCGGCAGCGGCGCACGGGCGATGTCCATCTCCTCCTCGATGGCGGGCGGGTCGGGCAGCCTGTCGCGGACGGGCGGCGCCGGAAGGGCGGGCTGCGGCATGGGCTTGCAATAGCGGCGGGGCCTGCGCGACGTCGACCCGTGCATCGCCAGGTCGAGGTGGAAATGGTCGTAGTGGAAGACATTGGAGCCGGGCCCCAGCACAGTGGTGAACTCCGAGCAGGCGCCGGCATGGGTCTCATGCAAAAAGGCCCGCTCCTCCTCGTCCGGCCCGTTGAAGCCCCGCCTGACGTTCAGCGTGCGGCCGCTCGCCAGCACGAAGCCGCCGATGTCGATGGCATTGGCGAAGGCGTGCTCGCTGAGGCTGGCCCCGCTCATGTTGTTGATGCCGCGGCAGTTGTAGCTGCCCATCGAGTCGATGCGCGTCACTCGCTCGCCGAACCGCGCCTCGGCGGCCGGCTGCACCACGCCGCGGACCCAGCTGTCCAGCGCCGCGATCATCGGGCAGTCGAGCGTCTGGGTTGCGTTCAGCGCGACCGTGCCGCCGTCGAGCGCCGACACCTTTAACGGGTGGACGGCGCCGCAGATCCCCGGCCCGCTCATCTCGTGGTACGCCCGGATCGACGCCGACTCGCTCACCAGTCCCTTGGCGAGGCAGACCTCCTCGGCCTGGGCACGCCACGGCGGCCGCTCCTGGCGATGGTAGTCCGAACAGCCGGCGAGGGCGCCGAAGGCGCCCGCGACGATGAAGATCGGGTGAAGACGGGACCGCATCCCGCCACTTTGGACGGGACAGCTTAAGTCCCGTTCAACGCGTCCGGAGCGTCGCTCGGGCGCCGCCCGAAAGCCCGCGCCATGGTTAAGAACGCGTGGAGGCCGTCAGATCGAGGGATCGATGCCCGTCGGAATGCCGGCCACTGAGCCGATGTATGAGCGGATGCGCGTCCGCCCGTGAGCGGTGTCGCGCCGCGCCGTCACGGACTCCGACTCCTCGCCCGGGATGGCGGTGCGCTCCGGGCCGGGCGCCACGGCCGACTCCGGTGCGAGGTCCATGCCGGCGCCGGGGTCAGCCGTGCCGACGCCGATGCGCTCGCGCACGTCGCGGTTGGCGCTCTCGTCGACCAGCGGATCGTGCCGCTGCGCGCCCTCGTAGCCGGAAGCGCCGGGCGGCACGTGCTGCCCGCCGGCCGACAGCGGGCGGGCCGGCGACCACCCTTCGGCCTGCCACGCGCTCTCGCGCTCGTCGAGGTTCACGGCGCCGTCGCGGTCGAGGATGTCGATGGCCCGCTCGTAGCCGGCCTCGCTGGCCTGCACCGCCAGGGCGAAGCCGCCGCGCCGCAGCCCCTCCTCGTAGGTGGCGCGGTCGTCCGTCGGCATGAATACGAAGATGTCGAGCAGCGCCTTGAACACGCCGACGTCTCGATGGGGCTCCGTCCGCTCCTGGGCCGCATCGCCCTCCAGGAGATGCACGTCGGATCCGGAGAAGCCGGCGGCGAGCAGGTCGGCCTTGGCGTGCTCGGCCTCGGCCCGCGTTTCGAAGAAGGCCGTGACGGTCCGTCGGTCGTCGGTGGCCCCGCTGGCGTCGCTCATGGCTCGTCTCCCTGATGCGGATGGAAACACGGGACTGGGAGGTCCCGTTCCACGATCACCGAGGAAAGCCGTCGGGATCAGACGGGCCCGGGCCGCGACCCGAAGATCGCGGTGCCGACGCGGACGTGTGTGGCGCCGAGCTGGATGCCGAGCTCGAAGTCGCCGCTCATGCCCATCGACAGGCCGGCGATCCCGTTGCGGGCCGCGATCTGGGCCAGCAGCGCGAAATGCGGCGAGGCCTGCTCGGCGGCCGGCGGGATGCACATCAGCCCGGCGACGTCGAGGCCGAGCGCCTCGCGGCAATGCGTGAGGAAGGCGTCGGCCTGCTCCGGCAGGATGCCGGCCTTCTGCGTCTCGGCCCCCGTGTTGACCTCGACGAAGAGCCGCACGGGCCTGCCGGCGCGGGCGATCTCGGCCGCCAGCGCTTCGGCGATCTTCGGCCGGTCCACGGTCTGGATCACGTCGAAGATCTCCACGGCCTCGCGCGCCTTGTTGGACTGCAGCGGGCCGATCAAGTGGAGCTCGACGCCCGGGTAGGCGGCCCGCAGCCCCGGCCACTTGCCTTTCGACTCCTGCACGCGGTTCTCGCCGAAGGCGCGGTGCCCGGCGGCGAGCGCCGGGGCGATGGCCTCGGCGGGATGGGTCTTCGACACGGCGATCAGCGACACGGCGCCGGGCGCACGGCCCATGTCCCGAACGGCCCGGTCGACGCGCGCCGCGACGGCGGCGAGCCGGGCGGGGACGTCCTCGGAGGCGGGCGGGGCTTCGGTCATCGTCGGCACCCTCAGCGGGACGCCAGCAGGGCGGCCCGGTTGCCCGAGCGCAGCGCGCCCTCGATCGTCGAGGGGAGCCCGGTCTGGGTCCAGTCGCCGGCGAGGATCAGGTTGCGCCATGCCGTCTCCGGACCCGGCCGCAGGGCATCCTGCTCGGGCGAGGCCGCGAAGGTGGCGCGCTTTTCCCGGATGATGCGATGGGTCGGCACGGTGTCGGGGTCGTGGCCCGTCACGGCCGCCACCTCGCGCCACAGGGTGGCGGCCAGCTCCTCCTTGGGGGTGTCGAGGAAGCGGTCGGCGTCGCTGATCGTCACCGACAAGCGGCCGGGGAAGGAGAAGACCCATTCGGACGCGGCGTTGACCAGCCCCACCATCAGGGGATGGCCGGGCGGCGCGCTCGCGAGGTAGTGGGCGTTGACGATGGAGCGGAAGTCGGTCGGCACCGTCAGCCCCGGCACCAGCGTGGCGGCCGCCGGGGCCGTCACGGCCAGGATGACGCCGTCGCCCGGCGCCAGCACCGTCGGCTCCTCGTCCGCGAAGTCGAGCGCCGACACGCGGGTGCCGTCCATCGCGAGCCCGCGCAGGCGATGGTCGAAGCGCACCTCGACGCCGCGCGCCTCCAGGGTCGCCAGCGCCGGATCGACGAAGGCCTCGGCCAGCCCCTCGACGGCGATGAGCGGCCGGCAAGCGTCCCCGCCCTTGGCGAGCGACTCACGGATCACCGCCCCGGCCAGGGCGGCCGACGAGACGCGCGGGTCGGTGTTCAGCGCCGCCACCAGCAACGGGTGCCACAGCCGGTCGTAGAGCGTGCCCTCGCAGCGCATCACGTCCTCGATGCGCTGGTCGCGGCGCGCGCGCAGCAGCTTGCCCAGCGCGAGGTAGTCGCTCCAGCGCGTGCCGGGGACACGGCGCCGGCGCGAAAAGATCCACCAGGGCACGGAGCCGCCGTTGGGGATCACCTGCCAGCGCGCGCCGGTGGCGAGGTCGGCGAAGTCGAAGGCCGCGTCGCGCGGCCCCCGTAGCTTGTCGGTGGCGCCGATGGCCGCCACGTAGTCGCGCACCGCCTCGTTGCCCGACAGCACGAGGTGGTTGCCGTTGTCGATCACTTGGCCGAGCGCGGGGTCGCGGTAGGAGCGGCAACGCCCGCCGGCGTGGCGCGACGCCTCGTGCAGCACGATGCGGCGGCGCGTGTGATCGAGCTTGAGGGCCGCCGCGAGCCCCGCGAGGCCGGCGCCGACGACGTGGACCGTCCCGCCCATTAGAACAGACCGTGCCGGACGAGCGAGAGGAGCAGCTTCAGCTTGGGCTTGCGCACCCGCTCGCGCGGCTGCTCGAAGCCCCGCTTGGCGGTGGCTTCGAGCAGCGCGCCGTAGACCGCGCCCATGAGGCGGGGCGCCCGCGTGGCCCGGCGCGGCTCGCGCGCCATCACGGCCTGGGCGGCGGCGAAATGGGCCCGCGCTTCCAGCACCAGCGGCACGCAGACCCTCGGCAGGGCCGGGTGGGCCGCCACGGTTTCCGGGTCGCTCGTGGCGATGCCGGCCGCCTGGAGCTTCTCGCGCGGCAGGTAGAGGCGGCCCATGGCGGCATCCTCGTCGATGTCGCGCAGGATGTTGGTCTTCTGCAGGGCGCGGCCGAGATGGTGGGCGAGCTCGGGCCCGTTGTTCTCCGACACGCCGAAGATCTTCACCGACAGGCGGCCGACCGCGCTGGCGACCCGGTCGCAGTAAAGGTCGAGCGTGGCCTCGTCG
>CAXTFP010000354.1:0-4240 GCA_964243135.1 uncultured Lichenihabitans sp. | reverse complement strand
GGCGACGCCCGCCTCGGCACGGAGCCGCCGCGCTTCGGCCAGGGCCTCCGCCGTCACGTCGGCGCCCGAGCGGATGCGGCGCAGCACCCGCGGGTCGCCGACGGCGTCGAGCCGGTCGAGGTGGTGGGCGTGGACCGCGTGGGCCTCGGCCGCCACGACCGCGCGGTTGACCGCGCTGGCCTCGGCGAAGCAGGGCACGGCCACGTCGCTCAGCCGGGCGCCCCCGCGCGACAGCTCCGCGAGGGCCCGGCCGTAGTGGTTGCCCACCGCCTCGTCGAGCCCGTCCGCCACCAGCGTCGACACGACGCCGACCCGCAGGCCCGCGACGCCGCGGCGCCGCGCTTCCGGCCGCGCCTCGCCCGACAGGACGGCGTGGACGGCCGCGCAGATCGCGACCGTGGGGGCGTTCGGCCCGAAGCTGTCGTAGCTGCCGCTGAGCGGGTAGCCGCCGGCCCGCGGCACGCGCCCCTGGCTCGGCTTGAAGCCCGCGAGGCCGTTCAGCGCCGCCGGGATGCGGATCGAGCCGCCCGTGTCGGAGCCGAGCGCCGCGTCGCAGAGGCCCAGGCCCACCGACACGCCCCCGCCCGAACTCGACCCGCCGGGGATGCGGGACGGGTCGCGGACGTTGCCGGGCGTGCCGTGGTGCGGGTTGAGCCCCACGCCCGAATAGGCGAACTCGCTCATCGCCGTGCGGCCGAAGGGCACCGCGCCGGCCGCGAGGAGGCGCGCCACCGCGGGCGCGTCGGCCGCGGCCGGGGGCGCGTCCCGCAGCAGGGCCGAGCCGGCCGTCGTGACGATGCCCGCCTCGTCGAACAGGTCCTTGATCGACACCCGCAACCCGGCGAGCGGCAGAAGCTCGCCCGCGCGCCGCCGCCGGTCGACGGCGCGGGCCACCGCGAAGGCGCGGTCGGCGTCGAAGCGGGTGAAGATCGTCGAGGCCTGCGCCAGCCCGAGCGCCAGCACCCGGTCGACGCCGGCGCGGGTGGCGTCCACGGCGCGGAAGCGGAAGCGCGCGGGGTCGGCCCCGAAGAAGCTTGTGACGGCGTTGGGTCCCGGGCCGGTCAGGGCCGGACCCGCTTCACGGCCTCGATCGCGGCCCTGGCGTTGCGGGTGATGTCGGCCCAGCGGCCCTCGCGGATGTCGTCCGTGCGGGCGATCCAGGTGCCGCCGACAGCCGCGATCACCTTCATCCTGAGCCAGTCCCCGAGGTTGTCGACCGTGACGCCGCCCGTCGGGATGAAGCGCATGCCGAGATGCGCGAAGGGCGCCGAGATGCCCTCCAGCGCCTTGGGGCCGCCGGCCGTCCCGGCCGGGAAGAACTTGCACAGCCGGACGCCGCGCCGCATCGCGGCGCTGAGCTCGGATGGCGTCATGATGCCGGGCGCGAAGGCCCAGCCGGACGCCAGGGCCTCGTCGACGATCGCGGGGTCGAAGCCGGGTGCCAAGCCGAAAGCCGCGCCGCTTTGGCGCGCGGCGGCGAGCGAGTCGAGGTCCAGCACTGTGCCGGCGCCGACCAGGAAGTCCGGCCGCTCGGCCGTCATCCGGGCCATGACGTCGGCGGCGGCCTTCGTCCGGAAGGTCACCTCGGCGACCGGCAGCCCGCCCTCGGCCAGCGCGTCCGCGAGCGGGATGGCGTGGGCCGCGTCCTCGATGGCGATCACGGGGAGCACGCCGAAGCGGCAGGCCCGGGCAAAGACGTCC
This sequence comes from uncultured Lichenihabitans sp., assembly GCA_964243135.1. Classification (GTDB taxonomy): domain Bacteria; phylum Pseudomonadota; class Alphaproteobacteria; order Rhizobiales; family Beijerinckiaceae; genus Lichenihabitans. The sequence goes on along the minus strand of CAXTFP010000354.1, from coordinate 2,539 downwards.
TCGGTCATGGCAGGGATCCCCGTGTCGACGGCGCGACTCGTAGAGGCTCGGGCCGGCGCCGACAAGCCGGGCCGCGGCGTTGCCGCTCGCGCCGGGGTTCGCCTATGATCGGCCCCGCTCGATGCGCGGGGAGGGCGCGATGGCATCCGACGGCTTCCGCGATCGCAACCACCGCTACGGCTATCTCGTGGCCCGCGAGAACGCGCGCCGCATCGCCGAGGACCCGGCCGTGCTGGAGGCGGGGCGGCGCCACCTCGACCGCTTCTCGCGCGGCGACCCCGCCCAGCGCGACGGCTACGCGCTGTGGTCGTCGCTGCTCGACGCCGGGGCCGAGGCGGTCGTGGCGCGGCTGACGGAGCGGGGCGCCCGCGGCGACTATGCGCGGGAGACGGCGCCGTCCTTCGGCGGGCTGGCGGGGCCCGTCCGCGCGCGGCTGTCGCGGGAAGCTGTCCTGCAGGACGCCCTCGCGCGTGGGCTCGATGACCTCGAAGCCGGACGCGTCCACGACGCCGACGAAGTCTTCGATGAACTCGAGGCTCGTTATGCCGCGTCGGCGCCTGATCCTTCGGCCCCCTGACGGTCTGCTTCGCCAGCGCGTCGAGTCTGCGAGATCGCCCCCGCCCCTACCCCGCCGCCTTCTCCCCGCCGACCCCGTAGTTCAGCCACAGCGCCTTCGGACCCAGCGTCTCGACGAAACCCGCGTGGGCCTGCTCCTCGGCAGGCGTGAGGGCGGAGGGCAGGGGGGCCGGGCGCCGCAGCGGGGCCGCGACGATGGGGCCGCCCTGCGGGTTTGCGGCGCGGGCGCCGAGCCCGAGGCTGGTCTGCCGGCCGCCGAGGAGTTCGGCATAGACCTCCGCCAGGAGCTCCACGTCGATCATGGCGCCGTGCTTCACGCGCTTCGACGTGTCGATCCTGTAGCGGGAGCAGAGCGCGTCGAGCGAGTTCGGCGCGCCGGGGTGGCGGCGGCGCGCCATGGCCAGCGTGTCGATGACGTCGTCCATGGGGAAGGGCGGCTTCCCCAGCATCCCGAGCTCGTGGTTGATGAAGCGCATGTCGAATTCGGCGTTGTGGATCACGAGCTTGGCGCCGCGCACGAAATCCAGGAAGCCGTCGACCTGCAGCGCGAAGACCGGGTGGCCGGCCAGGAACTCGGCCGTCAGGCCGTGCACCTTGAAGGCCCCCTCGGGCATGTCGCGCTGAGGGTCGATGAAGACGTGGTAGGTCCGGCCCGTCGGGATGTAGTTGAAGAGCTCCAGCCCGGCGATCTCGCACAGGCGGTCGCCCGCCTTGGGGTCGAGGCCCGTGGTCTCCGTGTCGAGCACGATCTCGCGCATCAGCCGCCTCCCTCGCCCTTGGTCAGGGCCGCGATCACGGCGCGGACCTGCGCCCGCGCGGGCTCCGGGCCCTCGCCGGTGTCGATCACGAAGCGCGCGCGGCGTCGCTTCTCGGCATCCGGCATCTGCTGGGACAGGATAGCCGAAAAGCGCGCTTCCGTCATACCGGGACGGGCCAGCACGCGGAGATTCTGCACGGCTTCGGGCGCCGACACGACCGCCACGGCGTCGACCTCGGCGTCCGCCCCGGTCTCGAACAGCAGGGGGATGTCGAGCACGACGAGCGGCGCCCGCGCCGCCTCGGCCCCGGCCAGGAAGGCGGCACGCTCCCGCTGCACCAGCGGGTGCACGATGCCCTCCAGCCGCCGCAGCACGGCCGCGTCGTCGAGCACGCGCTGGCGCAGCAGCTCGCGGTCGACGGCGCCGTCCTGGGTCACGCCGGGGAAGGCCTCCTCGACGGGCGCGACCGCGGCGCCGCGGTAGAGCGCGTGCACGCAGGCGTCGGCGTCGAACACCGGCACGCCGGCGTCGCGGAACATCGCCGCCGTCGTGGACTTGCCCATGCCGATCGAACCCGTGAGGCCGAGGATCACCACAGCGCCGCTCCCGCTCCGATGCGGGGGAGGATCCGCGCGAAAAGCCGCGAAGGCAATGAGCTATCCCGCGCCGTGGGCGTTGATCGGGCAGGACCGCGCGGGGCACCGCCGCGAAGCGGCCAGGAGGCGCGGACCATGAACGGAGCGGACCGGCTGTGCGACACGCTGCTCGTCAACGGCGTCGACCTGTGCTTCGCCAACCCCGGCACGTCGGAGATGCACTTTGTGGCGGCGCTCGACCGGCGGCCGCGGATGCGCTGCGTGCTCGGCCTGTTCGAGGGCGTGGTGACGGCCGCGGCCGACGGCTACGGCCGCATGGCGGACCGGCCCGCCGCGACCCTGCTGCACACGGGGCCGGGCTTGGCCAACGGCCTCGCCAACCTCCACAACGCCCGGCGCGCCCGCACGCCCATCGTCAATGTGGTGGGGGACCACGCGGCCTACCACCTGCCCTATGACGCGCCGCTGACGACCGACATCGACGCCTTCGCCCGCCCCGTGTCGCACTGGCTGCGGCGCGCCGCCGGCTCCGACGACGTCGGCCCGGCGGCCGAGGCCGCGGTACTCGCGGCGCGGGCGGGGCCCGGCGTCGCCACGCTGATCCTGCCG